>JAUZEM010000465.1 GCA_030839005.1 Actinomycetota bacterium
TGGCAGCATGTCGAGGTCTCGGCGTCCGAGTCCCCAGCGAAAGGCTTCTATGACAGTCCTCAAGCAGCATCACGCGCCCGGCATGCCCGCAGACGTGTACGACCAAGTCGCCGCTGGAGCCATGCCATCTCAGCGTAAGGCCGACGGCTTTGTTGCCCACTATGCCATCGTGGAAGACGGCGGTATCACGGTGATTGAAGTCTGGGACTCGATTGATCAGCACGATGCCTGGTTCAACGAGGTCGTCAAGCCGCACCTTCCCCCCGACACTCCTGAGCCCAAGTTCGCGGAGCTGCACAACAGCAACACCAAGTAGTCGAACGGTTCGCTCACCCGGCGGCTGGGGCGCTTGAACTCGAGCCGTCGGCGGTTCGTTCGGCTGTCCGGGTTGCCGCCCGCCTCTATAGCCGCGCTGCACCGTTAGGACGCGTCCACAACCCGGCGTTCGGAGATACCCGAGGTCCGTGGTTCGGGGGCGCGTGTTAGGGGATATGGCGGCGGTGCGTCGCGGTGCCGTGTTTGGCATGGTGGTTGTCGACGGTTTGTGTCAGCCACGTGCCGCGCGGAACGGAAGTGGCGTTGTGCGGGCGTCGTGGCGCCGGCTGCACGCCCGTCGTAGCGTCGGAGGATGGACGAGCTCCCGACCGGGACGGTGACGTTCTTGTTCACCGACTTGGAGGGCTCGACGCGCCTGTGGGAGGAGGATCGGGAAGCGATGGCGGCGGCGGTCGCCCGCCACGACGCTCTCCTCGAGGATGCGATTGGCCGTCACGGGGGCGTGGTGTTCTCGCACATGGGTGACGGGATGGCAGCCGCGTTCGGAACGGCGCCGAGCGCAGTTGCGGCGGCCGTGAACGCGCAGCTCGCGTTGTCGTCCGAGCCATGGGACGTGATCGGGTCGCTGCGAGCTCGGATGGGCATACACACCGGAGAGGGCCGAGTCATCGGTGATCAGTACGAGAGCCACCCGCTGAACCGGTGCGCGCGGCTGATGGCGGTGGCGCACGGCGGGCAGCTGGTGATCTCGGGTTCCACGGCGGCGCTGGTAGCTGGAGAGCTGCCTGAAGGTGTCGACCTCATCGACTTGGGCGAGCACAGGCTGCGCGATCTGCAGTCGTCGGTGCGTGTGTTCCAGGTGAATGCGCCGGGATTGGCGGCGGAGTTCCCGCCCTTGCGTTCGTTGGATGCGTTGCCCGGCAATCTGCCGCGTCAGGTCACCACGTTCGTCGGCCGCGAGACCGAGGTCGGCGCGCTCACCGATTTGGTGCGGCAGTCGTCGTTGGTGACCCTGACCGGCGTCGGCGGCGTCGGTAAGACGCGTCTGGCGTTGCAAGTCGCGGCGGACGTCGTCACCGACTTCCCCAACGGTGCGTGGCTGTGTGAGTTCGCGCCCGTCGCGGATCCGGATGCGGTGTGGGAGACGCTCGGCGCATCGTTGCGGGTGCAGGCCTTCGCGGGCCGCAGCCTCGAGGACGCAGTGATCGAGCATTTGGCGGCGAGACGATTGTTGCTCGTGCTCGACAACTGTGAGCACCTGCTCGATGCGATCGCCCGGCAGGTCACCACCATCGGCCAACGCTGCGCCCGCGTGTCGGTCCTCGCCACGAGCAGAGAGGGACTCGCGCTCGCCGGGGAACGGATGGTCGCGGTCCCGTCGCTCGGCGTGCCGGCCGCTGATGCAGGTGTCGACGCGCTTATGGACGCGGATGCGGTGCAGCTGTTCTCGGATCGGGCGCGCGCCGCGAAGAACGACTTCGCGCTCACCGACCGCAACGCGCGCGCGGTCGGCGTGTTGTGCCGCAGGTTGGACGGGATCCCGCTTGCGATCGAACTCGCGGCGGCGCGCGTGCGCTCATTGTCACCTGAGGATCTCGTTGCCCGTCTCGACCAGCGGTTCAAGCTCCTCACGCGAGGCAGCCGCGCCGCGCTCGAGCGGCATCAAACCTTGCGGAGCACGATCGACTGGTCCTACGACCTGCTGGAACCGACGGAACGGCGCGCGTTGGACCGGCTCTCCGTCTTCGCCGGCGGCTGCGATCTGGCCGCAGCCGAAGCCGTGCTGGCCGGCGACGACCTCGACGTACTGGATGTGGTCGACCTGTTGGGCCAGCTCGTCGACAAATCGCTGGTCGTCGCCGACGACAACGCCGACGGTGGAGTGCGCTACCGGTTGTTCGAAAGCATCCGCCAGTACGCCCAAGAGCGACTGGAAACGGACGGCGACACCGCCGCGGTCCGGCGCCGCCACGCTGATCATTACGTCGAGCTGGCCGAGACTGCGGGTCCCCACCTCCGCAGTCGAGCCCAGCTCGATTGGATCAAGGTCGTCGCAGCCGAGATCGACAACTTCCGCGCCGCGTTCGACTGGGCCGTCGAGACTCCGAGCGTCGACCACGCGTTCCGGCTCATTGCGCCGTTCACGCTGAGCATGGCGATCGGTGACGCGGCGCGGGACTGGGCCGTAGCCGCGATCATGATCCCCGGCGGCGAAGCTGACCCGCTCTTTCCCGTTGTCGCGGCGTGGGCCTCGTTGGAGGCGACCTTCAGCGGCGACTTCGAACGTGCCGACGCGCGCGCCGTCGCCGCGGAACAAGCTCAGCAGGCGTTGGGCGTCCGGCTAGCCACGGTCGCGAACGCCCGGGCAGTCCTCGCGTTCTTCCGGGGTGATCTCGAGCAGGTCGCGCCGCACGCCCGCGAGTGGGCGGAGCTCGCTCGGGCGTCCGGAGACGACTACGAGCTCGCCATGGCGCTCTCGGTGCTCGCGACCACGCGCCTACGCGAACCCGACGGATTGGCGTCCCTCGAGGAGTCCGTGCGCGTTGCCCGCGACGCGGGCATCTTCTCCGCGCTCTCGATCAGCCTCCCCTTCCTCGCCGCGATGCTCCCGATCGAAGAATCCGAACGCGCGCTCGCCCTCCTCGACGAGGCCATCGAGGTCGGTAGGTTGGTCGACGACCGTTGGGGCGTCCTCCAAGTAACGATGGCCAAGGGGTCGATCGCGTTGCAGCGCGGCGAATGGCGCCCCGCCCTGCAACTCGCTCTCGACTACTTCGATCACGATGCCGCGAATGCCGTAGAGGATCCGTTGGTCAACGCGGGCATCGCGCTCTGCCAGCTCGGCTGGTTCGAGGCCGCCGCTGTACTCATGGGGAAGGCCGACGCCATGGCCGCCCGAAACTGGCCGGACTGGGGACTCACAATGCTCGAAGCGACCGACTCCGCGCTCCTCGAAGCCCTCGGTGAACAACAAGCTGCGGTGCTCGCCGCGCGCGGCGCCGCGCTCGAGTACGCCGACGCCGTGGCGTACCTCCGCGCGCAAGCCGAGTCGGTCCTGCAAGAGACCTAGCGGGTGTCCCAATAACACGCGCTGCGACCTCAAACGGCCATCCCCGTTGTGCCGATCGGGGACGCCGTTCGGTTATTGGGCGACGAGGCGGAAGGCGCGCGATGAGCAAGTTCGCGATGAGTATCGCGTGACGAGTCGCGGCGC
>JAUZEM010000559.1 GCA_030839005.1 Actinomycetota bacterium
CCTCAGCACACTCAGCGACTTGCGGCGTATTGGGCCGAGGCGCTCGGCGGGCCACCCGCCTACAGCGCGTCCATGGGCGACGAGACGATGGTCACCAAGATGCACTCGGGCAACGGCGAGCACGTCGAGATGGACGAACGCGCGCAGGTCTGCTTCGCGCAGGCGCTCGACGATGCCCGGCTTCCGGACGACCAACGTCTGCGGTCCGCGTTGAAGGCTTACTTTCGCTGGGCCACGAACCGCATGGCTGGCTACCCCGACTCTCCTGCCGACGTCCCCATGGGACTCCCACTCGTCCGGTGGTCCTGGGACGGACCTCAGGACCACTGAGCCGCCCGGCAACTGATCGCGGCCTGGCGCACTCGAAGTCGCCGACGTTCTGCGCTAGAACCGCGGGATGAAGAAGGGAACGTCCGGAAAGGTCGCGACGACCATTGACGTGTCGCCCGAGGTGCTCTACGACCTCGTGTCGGATGTGCGTCGCATGGGCGAGTGGAGTCCGGAGTGCCGGCGCTGCGAATGGATCGATGGAGCGACTCACCCCGCGGTCGGCGCACGCTTCAAGGGCCGCAACGCTCATGGAGTGGCTCGATGGTCCACCACAACGAAGGTCGTCGCGGCCGAGTCGGGACGTGAGTTCGCCTTCGTCACCGGGCATCTCGGCCGCCCCATGACGAAGTGGAGCTATCGGTTCGAACCCGCGCCGGATGGGACCGCCGTCACCGAATCGTTCGAGATGCTCCGCGACCAGCCTTGGTACTTTCGGCTGAGCGATCGCTTCGTTATGGGAGTCAAAGACCGGCGCGCCGACCTCGAAGAGAACATGGCCGAGACGCTGCAACGATTGAAGGTGGCAGCCGAGCACCGGGACTCGTCCACCTGAACCGACGTTAGGTACTCGACAGGCGGAAGCTGCAGACGGTCGGCGATGACGGCAGCGAGTGTCGACTTCCCTGTCCCAGGCGCGCCCGAGACGACGACGATGCGTAGGGGCGTCATCCCGACAGATTGCCCAGTCGCGACCGCCTCCGTCGAGCACCGAACGGCAGCCATGTATCCCGAGAGGATCAATCGGTGACGACGTCGAACGCTTGCGGGTACACCAGTTCTCCGCGGATCGCTGGGTCGTATCGGCTCAGCCGCAGTACCTGTGCGGCTTCGGCGGGTGCCCAGTCCGGCAACTTGATCGTGATGCCAAGAGGCACGGCGTACTCGAAGCCGAAACGCGAGTAGTACCAAGGGCTGCCTTCCAGGACGATCAACGGCTCGCCTGCCGCGTCAACTACGGCCGCCGCAGCATGAACCAAGGCCGAGCCGATGCCCCGGGCTTGATGGTCCGGCTCGACAGACAGCGGTGACAGGCACGGGACGCAGTGCTCGGAAGCGCCGTCACGCAGAATCACGTAGCTGACCATGACGTGACCCACGACGCGATGGTCGACGGTTGCGACGAGCGACCAACTCGGCACGTAGTTCGACGATGCTCGGATGGCTGCGACCAGCTGCGCTTCGTTCGGCGACCCGAACGCACCGGATACGACCGACGCTATCTCGTCGTGATCCGTAGCATCCTCGGCTCTGACCATCGTCGCTCGTTCGGCGTTCGTCACCCGAACAGCCTTCCCGACCACACTCCCCTTAGCGAGCGCATAGCGACAGATCCGTGCGCTACCTCAAACCCGCGTCGCGACCAGGCGAGTGAATCCGAGAAGCCCGTCTCGATCAGCTCGCAGCATTTCGGCCTCCAGTTCGTACGGCGAGCGGCCCTGCGCGCGTGCCCAGTCGTCACAGGTCGCGGTCCACGTGAGCCAATCGTCCGCTCCGCGAGGGACAATATCTGCGCGCTCCACATGTACGAGCCCTTCGTGCTCCCACAATTGTCTCCACCATGCTGGGCTGTGGAATGTCTCGAACCCTTCCTGCCACCACGGAGCCAGATGGTCGGGCCACGCTTCGACCTCGGTACGCAGGCCGGGCACGACGATTCCGAGACGGCCCCCTGGTTTCAGGAGCGGCACAATCGAGCCGAGGAGCTTGGGTTCCGTCCCGAAGTAGTGGTAAGCGTCGATGCTGATGATTGCGTCGAAGTGACCTTCCGGAAAATCGAGGCATGTCGCGTCACTGTGCACTGCGGTGACGACGTCGCTCAGTCCGGCGTTGGAAATTCGTGCGGCGTTCTCCTCAGCCCCGATCCAGAGATCGATCGCCTCCACCTTTACGCCAAACTCTCGGGCGAGGAAGATCGATGACATCGCCTTGCCGCAGCCGAGGTCCATCACGCGCTCGCCTGGTAGCAATGGCATGACATTCGTCAACGCCTCAGCGAGCCAGACACTGCACGGTCCCATCATGTTCTCGACCAGCCAAACCGCGTCGTATCGCGATGACCGCGGATACCGGGAAACACTCAAGCGACGGGCGAGTTCACCTGCGTCAATCGTCATCGTTCCGAGAACGCCGACGGCGATCACCTCAGTGATCGAACGAGATGAATGTCTTCCGGCTCCGCGGCGAACAGATCCGGGTGAACGGGATGCGCCAGGCGACAACCTTGTCTGAGATAGAAGCCAACCGCGGATCCTGTCGGTGTCGCAGAGACGTAGATCGACTCTGCGCCGTTCGCCACGGCGATGTCGGCGGCAACGTTCCAGAGAGCCTGCGCCGCACCTCTTCTGCGGTAGGGCCGAGAGACGTGGAGGAACGCCAACCAAGCGAGTAGCGGCTCAAACGCCGGGTGGACGATCGCGAGACCTGCGGTTCGCTCCCCATCGAACGCGCCGAGAAGGATGCCGCCGCGTGCGACGACCGACTCGCAGAACGCGACTTCGGCGGTCACGCTGTGCGGACCCGATCCCGTCGGATCCCATGCCGCGACCTCGGTGATCGCCGCCGGG
>JAUZEM010000571.1 GCA_030839005.1 Actinomycetota bacterium
ACCTCTCCCCGAAGGTGTGTTGAAGATTCTGCGCGAGATTCTCCAACACGGGTTCGCCGCGCTGATGCGGCGCGACGGGGATTCGGCGTTCGGCGCGCCGGGTCAAACGGCGGGAGGCGCGGAACCGCTCGCCGGTTCCTGCATCCGTAGGACGGCGCCGACGAGCAACGCGATCGCAGCCAGCAGCATCAGGAACAGCCCGATGCCCTTGTCCAAGGGGCTCGTGCTCTGAATCAGGAACGCCAGCATCATGATCGTGGCCTGCAGCCCGAGCACGAGATGGATCTGGTTCCAGTTCAGCCCCAGTACGTTCTCCGGAGGTTTCACGCCCGAGGCGAACGCGTCGACGGCCACGTGCGCGGCCATGACGATGCCGAGCAGCGCGGGGATCGTCGCGATGAGGAAGCGGCCGCTGCTCCACGCGTTCCCGCCACCGGTGGAGACGTGGATCGTGATGTCGCCGAACGTGACGGTGGCCTTCGCTTTGGTGAAGTCCAGGAATGAGGCGATCAACATCACCGCGCCCGCGATCAGGATGACGAGGTTGGCGGTCGAGAGCTTGAGCTGGTTCATCTGCGCTCCTCAGCCGATCGCGCCGGTATTGCGTTCACGTTGGAGCAACACGGCGCCGACCAAGAGCGCGATCCCGCCGAGAATCTCGAACCATTCGCCGATCTGTTTGTCGCCGGTGTCGGTGAGGAGCCATCCGATCGCCATCAGACCGGCCATGGCGCCGATTGCGAGCTGCACCTGCTCCCAGGTGAATCCGACCACGGAATCGGGAAGCTCGACCCCACCGAACTTCGACAGCGCGATCTGAACGGCCATCACCACGCCGTATATCGGCAAGAGGGTGGCAACGGGGAACAGGTGGCTACCCCATGCGCTCCTGTCGCCGTAGAAGTGCAGGAACGAGAAGACGAGCATGGCGCCGCCGGCGGCCATGATCACGATCTCGCCGGGCGTGAGCGAGTGCCGATCAGCCATGGATTGTTCTCCTCGTGTTACCGGGAAGTGAAACACCTTTCCGGTCGGGTCCCGGGGATTTCCGGCCGAGGATCTCCGCGACAACGGGCGATAGGGTGCCGGACATGAGGGTCGCCGTCCTGGCATCGGGCAGTGGGACCATCCTCGAGGCCCTGCTCGGACGGAGGTTGCCGATCGTCGCGGTGGTCACCGATCGGCCGTGCGGCGCGCTCGAGATCGCTCGGGCGACCGGCATCCCGGCCGAGCTCGTCGCGCGCGCCGACTTCGGTCCGAGCTTCGACCGCGTCGCGTACACCCACGACATCGTCGACGTGCTGCAGCGCCACGAGGTCGATCTCGTCGCCATCGCCGGATTCGGAACGATTCTGTCGAAGCCGTTCGTCGATGCGTACGGAGGGCGCGCGGTCAACACCCATCCCGCGCTGCTTCCTTCGTTCAAGGGCTGGCACGCCGTGCGCGACGCGCTGGAGTTCGGCGTCAAGGTGACCGGCACGACCGTGCATCTCGTCACCGAGGACGTCGACTCCGGTCCGATCCTCGCCCAAGAGGCCGTTACCGTCCGCGATGACGACACCGAGGCGACCCTGCACGAACGCATCAAGGAAGTGGAGCGCCGCCTCTACCCCGACGTGATCGAAAGGCTCGTGAAGGCCCGCGCATGAGCACGAGGACGAAGATCAAACGGGCCTTGCTCTCCGTCTACGACAAGACGGGCCTGATCGAGCTCGCCAAGGGTCTGCACGAGCTCGGCGTCGAGATCGTGTCATCGGGCAACACCTCGGCCGAACTTGTTGCCGCCGGCATCCCGGTCACGCGAGTCGAACAGGTGACCGGCTCGCCCGAGATGCTCGAAGGTCGGGTCAAGACCCTGCACCCGAAGATCCACGGTGGCCTGCTCGCCGACCTCGGCAACGAGAGCCATCGTCGCGACCTCGACCTGCACGGCATCCTGCCCTTCGAGCTCGTCGTGTCGAATCTCTATCCGTTCGAGGCACGCCCGGACGTCGAGACCATCGACATCGGCGGTCCGGCGATGACGCGCGCGGCCGCCAAGAACCACGCATGGGTCACCATCGTCACGAATCCCGACCAATACGCCCCGCTACTGACCGAGCTGCACGCGCACGACGGTACGGTCGGTCCCGAGACCCGTGCCGCGTTCGCGCGTGCCGCGTTCGCTCGCACCGCCGCGTACGACGCCGCGATCCTCCAGTGGCTCCAGGCCGACAGCCTCCTCCCCGAGCATGTCGTCGTCGCCCTCGAACGCACCGACGAGACGCTCCGCTACGGCGAGAATCCCCACCAGCAGGGGGCGCGGTATCGGCGGACGGGCACCACGAGCTGGTGGGACGGCGTCCGCCGGCACGGCGGGCTCGCGCTTTCCTACCTCAACTATTACGACACGGACGCGGCATGGAGGCTCGTGCACGATCTCGGTGACGGCCCCGCCTGCGCCATCATCAAGCATGCCAACCCGTGCGGCGTCTCGGTCGACGACGAGCTCGAGACGGCCTACCAGCGCGCGCTCGAGTGCGACGAGCGATCGGCCTTTGGTGGAATCGTCGCGCTGAACCGGCCGATCGACATCCCGACCGTCGAGCGGATGGTCGCGGGCCCTCAGGCCGACGTCGTCATCGCGCCCGGCTACGCGCCCGGCACCCTCGAAGCACTGCAAAAGAAGCGGAAGAACACGCGCCTGCTCGAGGCGCCCGCGCCCGGCACCGACCGGCTCGACTTCCGGCAGATCTCGGGGGGATTCCTCGTACAGGATGCGCACCACTTCGCGTCGACCCGCAACGACTGGCGTGTCGTCACCAAGGTCGCGCCCACGCCGGAGCAGTGGCGCGACCTCGAGCTCGCGTGGCGCATCTGCGGGCACGTGAAGTCGAATGCGATCGTGCTCGTCAAAGACGGGCAGGCCGTCGGGATCGGCGCGGGGCAGCAGAACCGAGTGGAGTCGGGCGAGATCGCGGCCAAGAAAGCCGCGGGCCGGGCGCGTGGCGGCGCGGCCGCGAGCGACGCCTTCTACCCCTTCGAGGACGGCGTCGAGGCCGCGGCGGCTGCGGGCGTCGCGGCGGTGATTCAACCGGGAGGCGCGATGCGCGACGAGCAGGTGATCGAACGCGCCGACGAGCTCGGACTTGCCATGGTGTTCACCGGCGAACGTCATTTCCTCCACTGATGGCGGCGACCCTTCTCGACGGGAGCGCGTTGCTCGAGACGGTGAAGGACGACCTACGCGCGCGCATCGAAAGACTCGCCGAGCGGGGCATCACACCGGGGCTCGGCACCATCCTCGTCGGAGACGATCCGCCGAGCCACGCGTATGTGCGCCTGAAGCGCGAGGACTCCGCCGAGGTCGGCGTGCGATCGGTCCACACCGAGCTTCCCGCGACGGTCAGTCAGCAGGAGCTCCACGCGGTCATCAACCGGTACAACCGCGACCCCGAGGTCGACGCGTATATCGTCCAGGTTCCGCTCCCGGAACATCTCGACGCCGAGGCCGCGTTGCTCGCGATCGATCCGGCCAAGGACGCCGACGGGTTGCACCCGGTCAATCTGGGCCGGCTCGTAATGGGGGTGGCGGATGCGCCCCGCCCCTGCACCCCCCTCGGGATCCAGGCGCTGCTCGTGATGTACAAGGTCCCGATCGAGGGCCAACACGTCGTCATCATCGGGCGCGGGCTCACCCTCGGCCGGCCGCTCGCAGTCCTCCTCTCGCTGAAGGAGGCCAACGCCAACGCGACGGTCACCATGTGTCACACGGGGACGCACTTCCTTCCCGCGTATACGAAGGAAGCCGACATCATCGTGGCGGCCGCCGGTCGACCCTCGATCCTCACGCCCGACATGGTGCGACCCGGTGCGGCGGTCGTCGGCGGCGGCGCGACGATGCGGGGTCGCACCGTCGTTCCCGACGTAGACGAGTCGTGCGCCGAGGTCGCGGGATGGATCACCCCACGGCTGGGTGGGGTCGGTCCCACGACGCGGGCGATGCTGCTCCGCCAGACCGTGGAAACAGCTGAGCGGCGGGCGACCGGAGAGAGACGAGCGACGCCGGGAGGGACACGATGACCGCAGCCCCACAGACCACTCCGCACTGCGCCGTCTGCGGCACGCCGGTCTCGTCCGACGCGGCGCGGTGTCCGTCGTGCGGGTTGTCGCGTCCGGGAGCCCGCGGCGGGAGCGTGCTCGGCCGGCACGGCCTGTGGTTGATCGCGGCGGTGTTGCTGGCGGTGTACGTCGTCGTGTTGCTGATCGTCGTCGCCGCCCGCTGATTCGCACTGAATTCGTCCCGCGAGCACCCCGAGACCGAAGATCAGGGCGGAGGGATTGCCCGTGCTGCTGGCTGAGCTGAACGTGCGTCACACTCGCCGGCACATGCCGACGCGCCGGGTCGCGCTCGACGGCGCGTACCTCCCGGCGTCGGGTCCCGCACACGGCGTCGCGCTGCTCGCCGCGCTGGTGGCGACCAACCTTCCCGCCGTCGACCCGGAACAACGCGAGCTGTTGCCGCGCCTGCTCCACGACGCGCGTCGTGGGCTCGCGATCCCTCGGATCGCGCTGCGCCACCGGCTGCAGTACGACGTACACGGGCTCGACCGGTCGCGCCATCGGATGCTCGGGGAGGACGGTCGCCTGGTCGTCGAGCTCGACATTCACGGTGCGCCGATACCCCAGGTCCTCGGCGCGGTCATGGGTGCCGCAGCCCTGCACCCGAGCGGACGGACGGTTGCGTTGGACGCGATCCGCCGGGTCGTCGAGGGGCGTTGGGGCGGACTCGAGCCCGACGTCGAGATACGAGTCGTCGCGCACGCCGCGTGGAACGGGCTCCGCCCGCCGCTCGCGGCCGCGGGCGAATGGAGGCCGGGGGGTCCCCCCGAGGAATTGTTGTGGAGAGGAATCGGGCCCGACCAGCGCTGGGCGATGGAGGTGCTGGGTCTGCGCGCCGGCACGGAGGTCGAGCGTGACGACGTCAACCGGCGGTTCCGGCGCCTGCTGCGCGATGCCCATCCCGACAGTGGCGGCGCGAGCGCGAGCGCGGCGTCGCGCATCGCCGAGTTGACGGAGGCCCGAACGATCCTGATGTCGGTCGCAACCGATTCGGTAGCGGCCGAGGGCTAGCGGGCGGCTAGCTTCGGCTCCGTGAAAAGCCCCGTTCGAGTCGCGGTGACCGGCGCCGCCGGTCAGATCGGTTACAGCCTCGTCTTCCGCATCGCACGCGGCGACCTGCTCGGCCCCGACCAGCCGGTCGTGGTGTCGATGCTCGAGATCACGCCCGCACTCGGTGCGTTGAACGGCGTGGTCATGGAGCTCATGGACTGCGCGTTCCCGCTGTTACAGGGCGTCGAGACGAGCGACGACGCCTCGCGCGCGTTCGAGGGCGTGAACTATGCGCTGCTGGTCGGTTCGCGACCCCGCACCAAGGGCATGGAACGCAAGGATCTTCTCGAGGCCAACGGCGCGATCTTCACCGTGCAGGGCAAGGCGCTGGCCGCGGGCGCGGCCGACGACCTGCGGGTTCTCGTGGTGGGCAACCCCGCGAACACGAACTGCCTGATCGCGATGAGCAACGCCGGTTCCGTTCCGCGCGAGCGCTTCACCGCGATGACCCGACTGGATCACAACCGGGCGAAGGCGCAGCTCGCGGCCAAGTGCGGCGTGCAGGTCGCGTCGGTGACGAGCATGACGATCTGGGGCAACCACTCCGCCACGCAGTACCCCGACGTATTCCACGCCCAGGTCGACGGCAAGACCGCGAGCGACCTCGTCGACCAGGCCTGGATCGAGAAGGACTTCTTCCCGACCGTGCAACAGCGGGGGGCCGCGGTACTCGAAGCTCGCGGCGCGTCTTCGGCG
>JAUZEM010000590.1 GCA_030839005.1 Actinomycetota bacterium
TTCCTCTTCGACGAGCCCGAGGTGGCCGACGCCGAGTTCGACGCGCTCGTGCGCGAGCTACGCGGGCTCGAGGCGCAGCATCCCTCTCTCGTCACGGCCGATTCGCCGACGCAGCGACCCGGCGGGCAGCCGGCGTCGACGTTCGCGCCGGTCGTGCACCGCATGCCGATGCTCTCCCTCGACAACGCGTTCTCGCGCGACGAGCTGCTCGGCTGGGGGACGCGCGCCCAACGGCTGATCACCGAGCCCATCCGCTTCGTCGCCGAGCCCAAGCTCGACGGGCTCGCGATCTCGCTGCAGTACGAGGACGGTCGCTTCACCGTTGGCGCGACACGCGGCAACGGTGTGACGGGGGAGGACGTCACCGAGAATCTGCGGACCATCGCCGCCGTGCCGCCGAGGCTGAAGGGGAAGGCGAAGGACCTTCCGGCGCTGCTCGAGGTGCGCGGCGAGGTGTTCATGCCGCTCGCCGCGTTCGAGGCGCTGAACCGGCGCCAAGGTGAGGCCGGGGAGCGGCTGTTCACGAGCCCCCGCAACGCGGCCGCCGGCAGTCTGCGCCAAAAGGACCCGAGCATCACTGCGACCCGCGACCTCACGCTGTACGCGTACCAGCTCGGCGCCAAGGACGGCGGTCCCCGGCTGAGGACGCATCAGGAGACGTTGGCATGGCTCGACGTTCTCGGATTCCCCGTGAACCCGCACATCGAGGCGTTCGACGATCTGGAAGCCGTCTTCGAATTTTGCGAGCGGATCCAGACCGATCGTCACTCGCTCGGCTACGAGATCGACGGTGTGGTCGTGAAGGTCGACGATCTCGGGCAACGAGCGGAGATGGGTGCCACTTCGCGGGCTCCTCGCTGGGCGATCGCGTTCAAGTTCCCGCCCGAGGAGAAGACCACGCTGCTGCGCGACATCATGGTGAGCATCGGTCGCACCGGGCGCGCCACGCCGTTCGCGGTTCTCGAGCCGGTGTTCGTCGGCGGTGCGAACGTAGGGATGGCGACCCTGCACAACGAAGACGACGTCGCGCGCAAGGACGTGCGGCCCGGAGACACCGTCGTCGTGCGGCGCGCGGGCGATGTGATCCCCGAAGTCGTCGGACCGGTGCTCGCGAAGCGCCCGCCCAAGACCAAGCCGTGGAAATTCCCCGCGCAATGTCCCGAGTGCGGTCAGCCGCTCGTGCGCGTCGAGGGCGAGGCGAACCACCATTGCGTGAACGTCGACTGCCCGGCGCAGCGGGTGCAACGCTTGGTGCACTGGGCCAGCCGCGGCGCGATGGACATCGAAGGGCTCGGCGAGGAACGCGTGCGCCAGTTCGTCGAAGCCGGACTGCTGGAGGACGCGGCCGATGTGTATGCGCTGACGGTCGATCGCCTCGTTCCCCTCGAACGCATCGGTGAGCGTTCGGCGCAGCTCCTCGTCGACGCGATCGGAGCCTCGAAGCAACAGCCGTTGTGGCGCGTGCTCGTCGGGCTCGGCATCAACCACGTGGGCCCGACCGCCGCCCAGGCACTCGCTCGCTCGTTCGCCGACCTGCACGCGATCGTGGGCGGCAGCGTGGAGCAGCTCACCGCGATCGACGGGGTCGGTCCCACGATCGCGCAGAGCATCGGCACGTGGTTCTCGATTGATCGCAACCGGCGCCTGGTGCAGCGGTTGCGCGCCGCCGGTGTGAATTTCGAGGGCGACCGCGCTACGCAACGCGAGGCGGTCGACGCGTCGTTCGCGGGGCTGACGTTCGTCCTCACCGGCTCGTTGCAGCAACGTACGCGCGACGAAGCGGCGGACGAGATCAGTGCGCGCGGCGGCAAGGTGACGTCGAGCGTGTCGAAGAAGACCAGCTACGTCGTCGTCGGTGAGGGCCCGGGGTCGAAGCTCGGCAAGGCCGAGGAGCTCGGCGTCGCGATTCTGGACGAGCAAGCGTTCGAGGCACTCCTCGCGCGCGGTCAACCGACGTTGAACGACCAGGTGTAACTGCGGAACTGCCCCTTGGCGCGCGCTTCCTCGGGTGTGGAGATGGTGCGCGGCCACCACTCGACCACGGCGGTGTGCCCGCCCTTCGAGAATTCGCGGATGTCCTTGCCCGGACCGGGGTCGAACAACACCTGGCCGAGGTTCGGATCGCCGGTGATCTGGTCCTGCGGGATGACACGGCCGTCGATCGTTATTTGTCCCGTCAGATCGGCGCGCTTCAGCTGCACGCCCACCTCACCCTGCGGGAGGAGCTGGTCACTCTCGTTGGGTTCCAGGAGCGCGATCTCCGGATTGCGTTGCACGTTGGCGGGACCGTTCACCTGAGATCGGCCGGCCCAGATGAGCACGTTGACGCCGATCAATACGATCCCGACGACGACTGCCACGCGTACGGGATTCGCAGGTCGGGCGAGCGACACGCCGACGAACATACCGTCGCCGACCCCACCTCCGGGAACGGGTTGCGCCTCACCGTGACGCGTGTCGCGCGCAGCCGGCCACTACCGTTGAACCCATGGCCGGCAGTGTGGTGAGCGACCTCGCGGGCCGCGTCCTCGCGGGCCGGTACCTGCTCCACGGAGCGGTCGGCACCGGAGCCAGCGGCCGGGTCTACGTCGCCGAGGACACGCGCCTGCGTCGCCGGGTAGCGGTCAAGGTGCTGCACGCGGCGCTGGCCGAGGACGCGGCCTTCCTCCGGCGCTTCCGGGCCGAGGCCCAGCTCGCCGCGTCGTTGCACCACCCGCACATCGTCACCGTCCACGACTGGGGCGACGACGACGTCCCGTTCATGGTGCTCGAACTGCTCGAGGGCGGCTCGCTGCGATCGATGCTCGACCAGAACACCTTGCTGACGGTCTCGCAGGCGGCACGCGTCGGCCGGGACGTCGCCTCCGCCCTCGAGTACGCGCACGCGCGCGGAGTGCTGCACCGCGACATCAAGCCCGCGAACCTGCTGTTCGACGAGCACGGCATCGTGCGGGTCGCCGATTTCGGCCTCGCCCGCGCGCTCGCCGAAGCGAGCTGGACCGAACCCGCCGGCGCGGTGTTCGGCACCGCGCGGTACGCGTCGCCCGAGCAGGCGCGCGGCGCGCAGCTCGACGCGCGCTCCGACCTCTATTCGCTCGCGCTCGTCCTCGTCGAGAGCGTGACCGGTCGCCTCCCGTTCGCGGCCGACACGACGCTCGGGATGCTGACCGCGCGGACGCTGCAGCCGATCGAGGCGACCGAGGCGCTCGGTCCGCTCGAATCCGTGATCGATCGCGTGGGCGCGGTCGAGCCCGGCGACCGGTACCCCGACGCGGCGACGATGCACCAAGCCATCGCGGACGCGGCCGACGCCCTGCCGCCGCCGGGACCGCTCCTGCTCGCGGGCATGGTCGATCGCGCCGATCCGCATCCCACACGCGCGGCTCCGGAACGCGCGGCACCTCTGTTCGACCAGGATGCCGTCGAGGCCCGGCGCGACGACGGGCCCCCGCGCGATGCCGCGCGGGACGCCGAGCCGACTCGCGAACGCCGCATCCCCGGTGAGCGCCGGCTGGTGCCGTGGATCGTCTCGGTCGTGCTGATCCTCACCGTCGCATTCGCGGCCGCGGCGTTCGCGCAGGTGGGCAGCGCCAAACCGGTCTCGATCCCGGGTCTGCGCGGCTTGAGCGTCGAAGCGGCGACCAAGGCGGCGCGGGCCGCGGGTCTCGACCTCTCGGTCGGGGCGGCCCGGGCTGCGCCCGATCCCAAGGGCACGGTGATCGCGCAGAACCCGGCCTCCGGGCTGTTCACGCGAAGCCGTCAAGTGAGCGTCGTGGTGTCGGCCGGACCCGCCGATGTCGCGGTGCCGTCCGTCGTCAACACGCCGTGGCGCACGGCGGGGCCGGCGCTCGCCGCCGCCGGCCTGCTGTACGCGCCGAACGCTCGGACCCTGCCCAGCGAGACCGTCGCGGCCGGAAACGTGCTGACCATCTCGCCGCCGGCCGGCACGCGCGTCGCGCCCGACGCGACGGTCACGGTGGTGCTGAGCTCGGGTCACGCGCCGGTCGCGGTGCCCGACGTGTCGAAGAAGCCGTTCGCCGACGCGGTGAAGTTGCTCACTGCGGCGCACTTCAAGGCCCAGCGCGCCGCCACCGACGAGTTCTCGCCGACAGTGAAGAGTGGCAGCGTGATTGCCACCAACCCTCCCCTGAAAACGAAGGCGCCCTACGGATCCACCGTCGTGGTTCGGGTGTCGAAGGGCCCCGACCTCGTCCGGGTGCCCGACGTGACGTTCGAGACGATCGAGCAGGCGACTGCCGCGCTCGCCGCCGGCGGCCTACAGGTCGGTACCGTGACGAACTACCGGCCCGGCGGCGTGGTGATGAGTCAGGCCCCGAAGGGCGGGACCGCCGCGAAGGTGCCACGAAACTCGAAGGTCGATCTCGTGCTGAGTCTGAACGGGCGCGGCAGGTAGCTTGAGCCCACATGGGAGCACTCGACGGAAGGGTCGCGATCATCACCGGCGCCGGCCGCGGTCTCGGCCGCGAGCACGCGCTCCTCTTCGCCAGTGAAGGCGCGCGGGTGGTCGTCAACGACCTCGGTGGCGACATGCACGGCGAAGGCGGCGACCCGAGCGCAGCGATGCAGACGGTCGAAGAGATCAAGGCGATGGGTGGCGATGCCGTCGTCAACGGCGAGAACGTCGCCGACTGGAACGGCGCGCAGCGGCTCGTTCAGCAGGCGATCGACTCGTTTGGTGACCTCCACGTGCTCGTCAACAACGCGGGCATCCTCCGCGATCGCGTCATTATCAACATGACCGAGGCCGAGTGGGACGCGGTCATCACCGTCCACTTGAAGGGCCACTTCGCGCCGACACACCACGCCGCGGTTTACTGGCGCGAGCAGGCCAAGGCCGGCAACGACGTGCGGGCCTCGATCGTCCACACGACATCGACATCCGGGCTGTTCGCGAATCCCGGCCAGGCGAACTACGACTCGGCCAAGAGTGGTATCGCCACGCTCTCACAGGTCTGCGCAAAAGAGCTCACGCGCTACGGCGTACGTTCGAACGCGATCGCGCCGGGCGCGCGCACCCGCCTCACCGAGGCGACGCCCGGCCTCGGCGACGCGGTGAAGGCTCCCGAAGTTGGCTTCGATGTCTGGCACCCGGCGAACGTCTCCCCGTTCGTCGCGTACCTCGCCACCGCGGATTGCCCGATCACCGGCGAGTGCTTTCTCGTTCAGGGCGGCAAGGTGCAGCGCGCGCAGTCGTGGAAGGCCGCCGAAATGATCGAGAAGGCAGACCGCTGGACGGTGGAAGAGCTCGCAGATGCTGCCCCGAAGCTCGTGCCGGCGAAGTGAGGGCCGTCTCGGCTACTCGGTGATCTCCTGCAATGCGGCACTGAGCGCCGCGTTGCCTCCGCCCGAGCCCTGCATCATGAGCTTTGTCATGTCGCCCTGCACGCGCACCTTGCCGGCCATGAAGGCCTGCATGCCGGCCTGCTGATCGCCGGCGACGAAGACCTGGCGGGCAGTGTCGATGTCGGTCGACAGCGTGAGGTCGGCGCCGTCGGTGGTGCCCTTGCCGAACAGTGTCTCGCCGTTCTTCGACCCCATGAAGAACTTGATCGCGCGGTCACCGTCGGCGACCTCCAGGTTCATCACGAGGTTTGCGGGCGGCGTCTCCGGCGCGTGCTCCCGGATGAGCTTCTCGGCCGCGTCGAACCAGGCGTCGGAGAGGAACGGGTATTTCTCGGGCACGGATGCCTCCTCAGATCGGCCGCGACGGCTTCCTACCGCGGCCGGATCGTAGCGGAGGATCGGCGCGTCCCGTCTAGCCTGACGCGGTGGCCGGAGCGACGAGGCGCGAGCGCATCGCAGATCACGAGCGCAACGCAAAGTGGAAGAATCAGCCGCTTCGCATCGAGATGTCGGAGTGCATCAACTGTGACGCGTGCCTGCGCCACTGCCCGTCACAGTTCGGTGCGATCTTCAACCATGGCGCCGACGTCGTGATCATCCCCGAGCTCTGCAGCGGTTGCGACAAATGCCTGCCGGCGTGCCCGGTCGACTGCATCTATCCCGATCCGGACTGGAAGCCCGCCCCCGACGAGTGGTGGGAATTGCCGCTCAGCCGCCTCGACCCGTACAAGTAGCCTCACGGCGATGGCCGAACGGATCACTCGCGCCGACGTCGAACACGTCGCGCAACTCGCCCGGCTCGCGCTCGGCGAAGAGGAGATCCAGTCGCTCTCCGAGGAGCTCGGCGCGATCCTCGAGTACGCGGCGCAGGTATCGGCCCTCGACACGCACGACGTACCTCCGACGGCGCATCCGTTACCGCTCGTGAACGTGTTCCGGCCCGACGAAGCGCGCCCGGGGCTGCCGCGGGACGAGGTGCTCGCGGCGGCGCCGGATGTGCAGGAAAATCGCTTCCGCGTGCCGCGCATCCTGGGTGAGGAGCCGTGATCGGCGCGCGCCGGATCGCCGCGGACGTGCGTTCGGGCGCTCGGTCGGCCCGCGATGTGCTCGAGGAGCACCTCGACGCGATCAGCGGGCGCGAGCCGGATATTCACGCGTTCAACGTGGTTCTCGCCGACGTTGCGCGCGGCGCGGCCGACGCCGTCGATGCGGCCGTCGCCCGGGGCGACGATCCGGGGCCGCTGGCGGGAGTGCCGCTCGCGCTAAAGGACAACATGTGCACGCACGGCCTTCCGACGACGTGCTCGTCCCGCATCCTCGAAGGCTGGCGCCCGCCGTACGACGCGACGGTCGTGGAACGAGTGCAGGCCGCGGGCGCGGTGGTGATCGGCAAGACCAACCTCGACGAGTTCGCGATGGGGTCTTCGACCGAGAACTCGGCCTTCGGGCCGACGCGCAACCCGCACGACGTGACGCGCGTACCGGGCGGTTCGAGCGGTGGATCCGCGGCCGCGGTCGCGGCCGGCTTCGCGCCCTTGGCACTGGGCTCCGACACCGGAGGCTCGATTCGCCAGCCCGCGGCGCTGTGCGGTGTGGTCGGCGTGAAGCCGACGTACGGCGTCGTGTCACGCTACGGGCTCATCGCGTTCGCCTCGTCGCTCGACCAGATCGGCCCGTTCGCCGCGACGGTCGAGGACGCCGCGTCGTTGCTGGAGGTGATCGGCGGTCACGATCCGCTCGACTCGACGTCGATTGCGCGGCCCGCTCCCGAGCTCGTCGCGGGACTCGACGATGGCGTCTCGGGGTTGCGCGTCGGCATCGTCGGCGAGATGACGGAGATCGAGGGGATCGAGCCACGGGTGCGCGACGCGGTGAAGGCGGCGGCCGCCGGCTTGGAGGCCGCGGGGGCCAAGGTCGACACCGTCTCGGTCCCGTCGGCCACCTACGGCATCTCCGCGTACTACCTGATCGCGCCTGCGGAAGCGTCGTCGAACCTCGCACGCTACGACGGCGTTCGGTACGGGCTCCGCGTCGACGCGGACGAGGTCGCGCACATGAACGCCGCGACGCGCGAGGCGGGCTTCGGCCGCGAGGTGAAGCGGCGCATCATGCTCGGCACGTATGCGTTGTCGGCCGGCTACTACGACGAGTACTACGGACAGGCGCAACGCGTCCGCACCCTCATCCTCCGCGAGTTCGAGCGCGTCTACGAGGAGTTCGACGTCCTGATTGCCGCGACCTCGCCGACCGTCGCGTTCGAGCTTGGCGCGAAGACGGCCGATCCACTCGCGATGTATCTCTGCGACGTGTGCACCGTTCCCGCGAACCTCTCCGGCCACCCGGCGATGTCGGTGCCGTTCGGCACCGGCGACGCGGGCCTGCCGATCGGCGTGCAGGTCCTCGCTCCCGCCCTCGGCGAGCCGACGATGTTTCGCGTCGCGCGGGCGATCGAGCAGGCGGCGGGACGATGACCGCCTACGAGACGGTGATCGGCCTGGAGGTGCATTGTGAGCTCGCCACTGCGAGCAAGATGTTCTGCGGATGTCCGAACGAGTTCGGTGACGAGCCCAACACGAACATCTGCCCGGTATGCCTGGGTCTGCCCGGCTCCTTGCCCGTGCTCAACGCCAAGGCCGTCGAGTACGCGCTGCGCGTCGCGGAGGCGCTGAACCTGCGCGTTCCCGAGCGTTCGGTGTTCGCGCGCAAGAACTACTTCTATCCCGACATGCCGAAGAATTATCAGACGTCACAGTACGACCAGCCGATCACGATCGACGGTTGGCTCGCCATCGACGGCGAGCGCGTCGGCATCACCCGCGCTCACCTCGAGGAGGACACGGGCAAGTCGCAGCACGTAGGCGTGGGCGGCCGCATCCACGACGCCGACTACTCGCTGGTCGACTACAACCGCGCCGGCGTGCCGCTGCTCGAGATCGTGTCCGAGCCCGACCTCCGTTCGGCCGAGCAGGCGAAGCGGTACGTCGAGGAGCTGCGCGCGACGCTGCTCGCCGTGGGTGTGTCCGACGTGAAGATGGAGGAAGGGTCACTCCGGATCGACGCCAACGTGTCGGTGCGCGCTCCCGGATCGTCGGAGTTCGGCACGCGAGCCGAGATCAAGAACTTGAACTCGTTGCGGTCGCTCGTGCGGGCGATCGAGCACGAGAGTGATCGCCAGTGGACGTTGACGCAGGCCCGCGAGAAGGTCGTGCAGGAGACGCGTCACTGGGACGAGGAGAGTGGGC
>JAUZEM010000592.1 GCA_030839005.1 Actinomycetota bacterium
GCGGTGACGAAGAGGATCTCCTCGGTCGCGTACGCCGTCGACGACAACGCGTCGGACGAAAAGACCGCGAGCGCGATCGCCTTCGGTAACCGCTGCTCCTCCATCTGGGTCGTGGCCAAGGGCCGGCCCACGATGACTCGCTTGAAGAGATTCAGCATCATCGACCACCCGGCCTCGTCGGCCACAGCTTGTCATTCCGACGCGGCGCCTGCTCAGATGCGCCGGCCGGTCCGATCACCCGCGCATCGGGATCACTCGCGAGGAGGCGCCTCCTCGGCGACGCGGGCGAGCGCGTCGGGCGCGGCAACCGCGAACGCGCTCCCGAGCTGATCTGCGAGGGCAACGGCCACCACGCGCTCCTCCAACGTCACGGCGACATCGGGGTCACCGATCAGCACGAGCCGCGCCACCTCGCGGCCGCCTTCGAGGACCGGGAGCTGGACGCCGTACTCGGGCATGGCGAAGCCGCGTCCGTGCCAGCGGTGCTCGTCCGACTCGATCGTGCCGGCGCGCTCGAGCCTGGGCAGGGGCCACTGGAACGGTGCGAGCTCGAGCCAACAGTCGCGCAGCACCAACAGTGCGGTGAGCTCGGTTCGGACAGCTCGCGCGACCTCGTCGAGGGGAGCGCCTGTCGCAACTCTCTCCGCGACCCGGTGCACGCGCGAGATCGCTTCGGCGGCGCGCTCTCGGTCCCGACGGGATCGACGGCCCCGGGCCGCGACCTCGCCCACGACCAACCCGACCGCCAACAAGATGAGAACGGTCTCGATGTCGTCGACGCTCTCGATCCGCATCGACACGAACGGACGGGTCAAGAAGAAATCGAACGACAGTGTCGCAGTGACCGCGGCTACCGCGCCCGCGGCCCGACCACCGACAATCGCCGCGCACACGACGACGAAGACGAGGATCAACGCAAGATTCGCGTTGTCGATGTGGCTACGGAACGGTGTGAGTGCGATCGCGATCGCGATCGATCCCAGCCCGCCGACCGCGACCCCGGCCAGCGTGTGCCCGTCGGACCCTTCGTCTCGCCTCATGACGTCCTCGTGGGTGGCGGCAAGGAACACAATCATGCTTGGTGCCGCCCCGAGCGGCACGTCTCGCGCCGCGCCAACGCCGATGGTGCAAACTCTTGTGATGGCCACGCGGTCCGTCGTGACGTTCTTGTTCACGGACATCGAGGACAGCACTCGGATGTGGGAGCACGACCCCGACGCGATGGAAGTGGCGCTCGCGCGCCACGACGCGCTGCTGCATCGTGCCATCGAAGGTTGCGGTGGTGTCGTCTTCAAGACCGTCGGGGACGCGTTCTGTGCGGTGTTCGAAGCGGCGTCCGACTGCGTACGCGCCGCGGCCGCGGCACAACTTGCGTTGCAAGAGGAACCATGGCCGCCATCCATCACAATCCGGGCGAGGATGGCAATCCATACGGGTGAGTGCACACGACGGGACGACGACTTCTTCGGGCCGACCGTCAATCGGGTTGCAAGATTGATGGCAATTGGCAACGGTGGCCAGGTGCTCGTGTCGGCGTCGGCACGGCTCGCTCTCGGCGAGCACGTCCCGTCCGGCGTCTGGCTCCGCGACCTGGGTGAGCATCGACTGAAGGACCTCGGGCGGCTCGAGCAGGTGTTCCACGTATGCGGCGCCGGCCTGGAGGATGTCACGCGTCCACTTCGGTCGGTCGATCGCCCGCGCCACAACCTGCCCGCGCACCTCACGAGCTTCGTGGGCCGCGAGAGCGAGGCGGGTGCGGTGCGCGCGCGGCTGGAGCGGCAACGGCTCGTCACCTTGACGGGCGCGGGCGGCTGCGGCAAGACGCGCCTCGCGTTGCGGGTAGCCGAGCAGGTCGTCGGCGGCTCGGGCGACGGGGTCTGGTTCGTCGAGCTGGCTTCGGTGCGCGATCCCGAGTTGGTGCCGTCCACTGTCGCGACGGCGCTCGACGTGCGGACCGAAGGTGCGCGAGACGTGCCGGGCGAGTTGATCAACGCGCTGCAGGAGCGCGACATCGTGCTCGTGCTCGACAACTGCGAGCATCTGCTCGACGCCTGCGCGGAGCTGGTGCACGGGTTGCTGCGTTCGTGCGCGGGGGTCAGCGTCCTCGCAACCAGCCGTGAACCACTCGGCGTCGACGGTGAATCGGTCTACCGGCTCGGGTCGCTGAGCGTGCCCGAACCCGGCGCGTGCGATCCGGCGCGATTAGTGGACTTCGAATCAGTCCAACTCCTCGTGGAGCGCGTTCGCGCGCAGCGGCCAGGGTTCGAGGTCGACGCGGTCAACGCGGAGGCAGTCGCCGACATCTGCCGGCGGCTCGATGGCATCCCGCTGGCGCTGGAGCTCGCCGCGGGGCGGGCGGGCGCGCTGACACTCGATGAGCTGAGGGACCGGCTCGACGAGCGTTTCCGGCTGCTCACTCGCGGCGCTCGATCCGCGCTCCCGCGCCAGCAGACGCTCCGGGCCCTGATCGATTGGTCCTACGACCTCCTCTCGACCGCCGAACAGCGAACCCTGGCTCGGTGCGCCGTCTTCGCCGGGAGCTTCGACATGGATGCCGCCGAGGCGATTTGTGGTCGCGAGCCGATCGGCGTCTCGGAGGTGATCGATCACGTCACCGCGCTGACCACCAAGAGCCTCGTACAGAGCGACGAGGCGTCCGGGCGCACGCGGTATCGCCTACTGGAGACGGTCCGCCACTACGCCGCAGATCAGCTCCTGCTCGCGGAGGAGCTCGAGACGACTCGGATGACGCACTGCGACCACTACGTCGAACTTGCGGAGCGCGCGGAGGCACACCTCTTCGGACCGCGGAAGCGGGAGTGGTTCGAGCGGCTCACGGCCGACCTCGACAACTTTCGCGCCGCGCTGGCATGGTCGAGCGAGCGACCGGAGCACTGCGAACGCGGGCTGCGACTGACCGGCGCGCTCGCGCAACTCTGGTTCGCGCGCGGGCTCTACCGCGAAGGACTCGACCGGACTGCGGAGCTGCTGTCGATCGCCACCGCGGCGGATCCGGTGCGGGCGAAGGCGCTGTGGTCGGCGGGGTTGCTGGCCACGGTGCTCGGCGAGGACGAGGCGGCACAGACGCTGCTCCACGAAGCCGTCGACCTCGCCCGGCGTGCGTCCGATCGGAGCCTGGTCGCGAGATCGCTGGTCGTGCTCGGGCTGCTCGCGTTCTTCCGCAACGAGCTGCCCGCCGCGCGGCGGCTGCTCGAGGAGAGCATCGTCGAGGCACGCGCGATCGACGACAGATGGTGTCTCGCCGACGCGTTGGGGACCCTCGGCTCGATCCTGCCGTTGGTGGGCGAGCTCGAGCTCGCCGAGAAGATCTCGGCGGAGGCATTGGCAATCGCCCGCGACGCGCAGGACGAGCAAGGAATTCGCATGGCCTTGTTCGGGATCGCGCTTACCGCGAGCCGCCAGGACGACCTCGAGACGCTTCGCGACGCGGGGGAAGAAGGACTCGAGATCTGCAGGTCGATCGGTGACTCGTGGTTCATCTCCTACTTCCTGTGGCTCCTTTCCGTCGCGTCGGTGCAACTCGGAGATCTCGAGCAGGCGCGCCGGCAGGCCGACGAGAGTCTCGCTCTGGCCCGTCTGCTGGAGGGGCCGTTGCTGATCGTGTGCGCGCTCGAGGCGGTCGCGACAGTGGAGCGGGCCGCGGGCGACCTGATGTCCGCGTCATCCGCGCTCGAGGAGGCTCGCCGCGTTGCCAGTGCCGGTGCCGTCCCCGGCGCGTATCGCTCCTCGGTCACAAGAACGCTCGGCGAGCTGGCTGCCGACGCGGGTCATCTCGACGAGGCCGCGACACTCCTGACCGACGCGGCCGACGTCGCACGCGCGGTCGACGACAGCTGGGGCTTGGCACGCGCGGTCACGACCCTCAACGAGCTACCTGCCCGCAAGGACGCGTGATCCGGCGTTGGCTCAGGTGGGGTCGCCGGGCAGGGTGACGTACAACCAGGGGCGGGCGCGGCGTCGGCGTCGTGTGGTGCGAGCGGCGTCGGGGTTTCGGCCGTGCCCGCCGAGGGCCCAGATGGTGCCGCCGATGATGAGCGACCCGAAACCGACCAGCGCGCCACCGGAGTTGCTCCCGGACAACGCGAGGCTGCCGATCCGACCCGACGGCGCCGCCGTGGTGCGGGGACCGACGACCTGGCGGACCAGGGCCGCACGGTGGTGCGTCGCGTGCGGCACCGAGGTGGGACGAACGGTGGTCGTCGTG
>JAUZEM010000067.1 GCA_030839005.1 Actinomycetota bacterium
AGAACCTCCAGTTCACGGGCGCCTTCAAGGAGCGCGGGGCCCGGAACTTCTTGGCGCTCCTCCTTCCGGACGAGCGTGCCCGCGGCGTCGTGGCCGCGTCCGCCGGGAATCACGCGCAGGGAGTCGCCCACCACGCGCACCTGCTCGACATCGCGGCCACGATCGTCATGCCTGCCGACACGCCCTTCAGCAAGGTTTCGAATACGGCGCACCACGGGGCGCAGGTGGTTCTCGAGGGCTCCGACTACGCCGGCGCGCTTGCCGCCGCGGAACGGATCGCGCGCGAAACCGCGGCCACCCTCGTTCCCGCGTTCGACGACGCGCGCATCGTCGCCGGGCAGGGAACCGTCGGCCTCGAGCTGCTTGATCAAACCGACGCGCTCGACTCGGTCGTCGTGCCGATCGGCGGCGGAGGACTGATCTCCGGTATCGCCGTCGCGGTGAAGGCGGTCCGTCCCGACCTGCGGATCGTCGGAGTACAAGCCGAGGGCTACGCGGGGATGATGCACGCGCTCGGCCGGGCGCCGGCACCGACCGGCGGCCCGACCATCGCCGAGGGCATCGCAGTTGGCAAGCCGGGCGAGCTGACCCGCGACATCGTCACCGAGCTGGTCGACGACATCCTCGTGGTCTCCGAGCAGCGCATCGAAGAGGCGATCGCGCTCGGGGCCGAGATCGAAAAGACCATCCTCGAAGGCGCCGGCGCCGCCGCGCTCGCCGCGCTGCTCGAGTATCCCGCGGCGTTCCGCGGCCAGAACGTCGGCGTCGTCCTCAGCGGCGGGAACATCGACGCGCGGCTGCTCGCCTCGGTGCTGCTGCGTGCGCTGGCACGATCCGGCCGCCTCGTCCGATTGAGGATCGAAGTTCCGGATCGGCCCGGGGTGCTCGCCTCCGTGGCGCAGATAGTGGGTGGTCTGCGCGCCAACATCGTCGACGTGGAGCACCGCCGCGATCTGCCGGGTGTGGCACTCAAGAGCGCGCGCCTCGATCTCTCGGTCGAGACCCGGGATCGAGCACACGCAGATGAGATCGTGAAGACACTCGAGGCGAATGGCTTTCGCGTCGAGGTCGCGTGAACGTCAGAGTCTCTGCAGGAACGTCAAACCGTTCGGCACTCCGAGGCCCGTTGTGTTGTCGTAGCCGGGTGTGGTCGAGATCGCGAGACCGGCGAAGTCGAACGTACGCACCGACGTGACAGTGCCCTTCTTGGCGTTGACGCCGTTGACATAGTCGACGCGTGCGACGGCGCCGTCGGAGTGAACGACGTCGACCACGCCGTTGCCGGTGCGCACGTTGGAGTAAAGCGTCGGGTTGATGAAGCCGTGCGGTGATCCGGAGAGATCATCGGCCAACGCCACGACACCCGCCAGCAACGGCGACGAAAGGCTCGTGCCGCCGATCCGGTACTCGTCATACCGCACACCGCCGCCACCGTACGGGAACTGCTGAGTCTGACCGACGAGGAAACCCGTGCTCGGGTCGCCGACCATCGACACGTCGGGAACGACCCGGCCCGGGAACGCGCGGTTGATATTCGCGAGCGCGTCGGGGACGACACCCTTCTGATAGTCGGGCTCGGGGAACAGCGTGCTCGTCCCGCCGCCGGAGCCGTAGAGGAACGCGCCGGGCGCCGGCGGCGAGTACACGCCCGCGACGAGGGTGCTCTTGCCGGTCTCCCAGGCGGTCTCGAGCACGGTTGAACCATCGGCGCCGACGCCGAGGCTCGTACCACCGACCGCCGTGACCCAGGGACTCGAGGCCGAGAAGTCGGGGGCGGCGTGGCCGAGTGTGGAGACCTCGTCGCCGTTGTCACCGGAGGAGAAGTACACGCCGATGCCCTCGGCCGCGGCCTGGATTGCGATCCGCTCGAACTCGTTCACGATGTCGGCCGGGACGTCTTCACCCAGCTCGCCGTACGAGTTGCTGACGATGGACGCGAGATGGTTCGCGACCACCGCGTTCAGCGCGACGTCGAGCGCCGGGTCGAGGCAGTCACCGCCACCGACGTAGACGATGTGCGCGCCGGGCGCCATCGCGTGCACTGCTTCGACGTCGAGCGTCTCCTCGCCGAACCAACCCGACGCGTCGCACTTGTGCGCGTTCTGCAGTCTCTGGTTGGGCTTGACGATGAATTGCGAGAACTGCGATGCCAACAGCGGGTGCGACGGGTCGTTGCGCTGCGCGTAGGTCGACGCATCCTGGAAGATGGTCGGCGACGCGAACGCGTCGATGACCGCGACGGTCGCCGACGCGCCCGTGTGACCGCCGTCTACCGTTCCCGCCAACCCGTAGGCCGAACGCAACTGTCCCGGCTTGTACCCGCACGGCGCATACGGGAGCGGCGAAGCAAAGCCTCCGCCGTACGGGGGGTCGGTCGTGTCGAGCTTCTGCGCCCAGTAATCCGAACACGGCGGCGCGACACGGAATCCCGTCGGCAACGAAACTCGAGGATCGACCGAAACGTGCCGCGGCCGGAAGAGCGATTCCGACTGGTCGACACCGATCACGCTGGAAACGACCGGTGCGATCGACGACGGCACCGAGAGCTCCTCATCCGTGGCGCGCAGGTTCATACCCCGCACCCGATACGTGCCAAGGCGCACACCGAACGTCGACGCGATCTGCCGGGCCGAACCGACGGCTTCGACGTACGCGTCGTTGGCGGGCTCTCCGAGGAGCCGCAAACCGTTCCCGGCGAGCCAACCACGCACGCCGTCGACCGTCGCACGCGCCGGTGCGAAACGCGCCCGCACCTCGGATGGCGAAAGGAAGTGCCGGTACGCGCCGCTCTTCGGATCGGAGACCGATCGCGCGACTGCTTCGAGGCCGGCATCGTCGCGACCGCGCAGGTAGACGCGCACCGCGATGTCGGCATTCGACTCGACGTCGCCGACTCGGCTGGAGCGCGTCGCCCACCGGGCGTGGGATCCGACGAGTATCGACCGGCTCGACGCCGCGGGCACGGCGCTCGCCGGTGCCGCGCTCGTCGCGAAAACCGCGCACACCGCTGCAGCCGTCGCGAACTTCCGCATGCTTCGCCTCCTGCTCGATGCCGCCACGCACTAAGCGTGCCCGGATCGCAGGCGCCTGAATCGCGATCAGTCGTTTTCCGGCTGGTTCAGCTCGATGAAATTGCCGGACGGATCGTGCAGAAAAGCTTGATGACCGGCGCCCTGCATGTGGTCGATCGTGTTCACGGTCACGCCGCTCGCTCGGATGTCGGCGACGGCGGCTTCGAGGTCGTCGACCCGGATCGCGAAGTGATCGCCGCCCGAGCGTGAGCTCTCGCTCTCCATGAGGTGTACCTGCTGCCCGCCCGCATCGAGCCAGTACCCTCCGAAACCGAAGTCGGGGCGGTCGAGCACGGTCAGACCGAGCACGTCGGTGTAGAAGGTGACCGCTTCGGCGGCGTCGCGCACGCAGATCGCGACGTGGTGGATGCCGGACGGTTTCATGGGTGCCACATTAGGTGCACGTTCGCGACCGGGCCACACCCGAATCGCCGGGCCGACCGCACGACTTGTAGCTTCGCCGACCAACCGGAACCGGTTCTCGGAGGCGACTCGGAGGCGATGTGGGTGGGTGCACTCGACGGCAAGGTGATCGCGATTACGGGCAGCGGACGCGGGATCGGGCGCGCCGTCGCGCGGGCAGCGGCCGCCGAAGGCGCGGCCGTGGTCGTCAATGATTACGGCGTCTCCATGGACGGCAACGAGCCGACCAGCGAGGTCGCCGACGGCGTCGTCGACGAGATCAAGCGCGCGGGCGGTCGAGCGGTCGCGAACGCGAACTCGGTTACGACCATGGAGGGCGGGGCGTCGATCGTGCAATCGGCGGTCGACACGTTCGGCCGCATCGACGGTGTCGTGTGCGTTGCCGGCATCCTGCGCGAACGAATGCTCTTCAACATGTCGGAAGACGAATGGGACCCGGTCATCGAGACGCATCTCAAGGGCACGTTCACAGTGTTTCGCGCCGCGGCGTCGATCTTCCGGGAGCAAAAGTCCGGCACCCTGATCGGATTCACCTCCGGCGCGTTCGCCGCGAGCGTCGCCCAGGCCAACTATGCCGCGGCCAAGGGTGGCATCGTCTCGTTGGTCCGCAGCGCGGCGGCGGGCATGAACAAGTACGGCGTGACCGCGAACTGCATCGCCCCGGTCGCGAAGTCGCGCATGTCGGGCCAGGTGCCGTTCGGCCTCGAGATGGGCGAGCCCGAGGACGTCGCCCCGATGGTGTGCTTCCTCCTCTCCGATCTCGCGCGCGAGGTCACCGGTCAGATCTACACGGTGAACGCGGGTCGCATCGCAGTGTGGAACCAGCCGATCGAGGTGCGCGAGATGCGCAAGGACGGCCGCTGGAGCGTCGCCGAGATCGCGTCGCGCTTCGCTGAAGTCGGGCAGGAGCCCATGCCGATCCTCGAGCGCCTGAAGGCCATGGAGGCCGCGGCCAAGAGCAAGGACAAGCCGAATAGCTGAGCTGAGGCGGGCTCGTGTCGGAAATCACTCTGCGCGCCGGTAAGTACGAGGCGACGTTCCGGCCCGATCTCGCGATGCTCTGCGCATCGCTGCGCCACGGAGGTGACGAGTACGTCGCGTGGCCGCGCACCGTCGAAGAGTTCCGCACCGGACGCGCCACCGCGATCCCACTGGTGCACCCCTGGGTCAACCGGCTCGCAGGCGACAGCTATCGCGCCGCCGGCGTCGACGTGTCGCTCACGGGTCTCACGCTCCCCCGCGATCCGAACGGGCTGCTCATCCACGGCAACCTCTTTGCCACTCCCTTCGAAGTGGAGCAGACGAGCGACACCAGGGTCGTCGCCCGCCTCGACTACGGCGCGCACCCCGACAAGCTCCGCGCGTTCCCGTTTCCCCACACCGTCACGGTCGACGCCCGCTTGCATCCCACGCGTGGGCTCAACATCGTCACCCAGGTCGAACCCACCTCCGACCGCGCCGTGCCGATCTCGTTCGGCTGGCATCCGTTCGTCCGACTCCCCACAACGCCGCGGGCCGAATGGGAGCTGCGGTGGCCCGCGTGCGAACACGTCGAGGTCGACGAGCGCTTGATCCCCACCGGGACGCGCACGCCGCAGACAGTGCAGCGCGAACCCATCGCCGCGCGCACGTTCGACGACCACTACGCGCTCGGCCCCGACCGGACCTTCTCGATCTCCGGCGGCTCGGGTCGCAACCGGCGCACCCTCACACTGCAGTTCGATCCCGCGTATCCGTTCGCGCAGCTGTTCGTGCCCCCTGCGAGCGAGTTCGTCGCGATCGAACCCATGACCGCCGAGATCGACGCACTCGGACGCGGTGCCGCACCGCTCGTCGAGCCGGGCAAGCGCTTTCAAGCCGCGTTCAACCTCGCCGTCACGACAAGCTGACATCGGCGTCAGGTAGCGTGCGGTCCCGTGCGGACGCAGCGCAGGTGCGCCGGAGGGCGCGCCGCAGCGAGGGAGCCATAGTGATGCCGGGTGCACTCGACGGTGTCCGCATCCTCGATCTGTCGTGGGGTATCGCCGGTCCGCTCGGTGTGCTCCTGCTCGCGGAGCAGGGCGCCGACGTCATCAAGGTTGAACCACCCGGCGGCGACCCCTTCCGCGTCTACGACGGTTACCGCGTTTGGAACCGCAGCCGGCGATCACTCACGGTCGACCTCAAAGCCGACCGGGGGCGCGACGTGTTCGAGCGGCTGCTCCGAACGGCCGACGTGGTCGTGGAGTCGTTCCGACCCGGCGTGATGGAACGGCTCGGCTTCGGCTACGGCAAAGTGCACGCCGCGCATCCGCGCGTCGTCTACCTCTCGTGCCCCGCCTACCCCGACGGGCACCGGCTCGCGCAACGTCCGGGTTACGACGCACTCGTCCAGGCGAGCAGCGGCCAGATGTGGGAGCAACCGGGCTGGCGCATGGGACCCGTCTTCCTGCACATGCCGATGCCCTCGATGGGCGCGTTCTATCTGATCTCCACCGGCGTCCTCACCGCGTTGATCGCGCGCGAGGGCACCGGGCGCGGGCAGCACGTCACCACGTCGTTGTTCGCGGGCGCGATGCTCTACACGACACAGATCTGGCAGCACGTCGAGAAGTCGAAGGCGCAATTTCACGAGCTGATGGGCAAGTCGTACCCGCCGGGCATCCACCAACAGATGATCTTCGAGTGTGCCGACGGCTGGGTGCACGCGTCGGTCATGAGCGGGCTCACGCCGACCAAGAGCCAGGACGCGATCCTCGGGCTCGACGACGCGCCCGACCCGTTCACGTTCATGGCCCTACCGCCCGACGAGCGCGAGCAGTTCAACGCCAAGCGACGCGAGAAGTTCAAGGAGTGGAAGCGCGACGACATCGTTGCCGCGTTCCAGGAGCACAATCACGCCATCGAAGCGATCATCACGCCCGACGAGCAGTTCGAGCACCCGCAGCTCATCGCCAACGACATGGTCGCAACCGTCGCCGACCCGGTCGTGGGCGAGACCACGCAGATCGGCACGCCGCTGCACATGTTCGGCACACCGGCCGCGATCCAGGGGCCCCAGCCGACTCCCGGCCAACACAATGAAGAGATCCTGAAGGAGTTGGGCCTGAAGGAGTTGGGACTGTGACGCGCGCGCTGGACGGCGTGCGGCTCATCGACTTCGGGCAGTATCTCGCCGGCCCGTTCGGACCGATGATCCTCGGCGATCTCGGGGCCGAGGTGATCAAGGTCGAGCCGGTCACCGGCGACGGCATGCGTCTCGCGACCAAGCCGTTCTTCGGTTGCCAACGCGGCAAGCGCGACATCGCGTTGAACATCAAGGATCCGCGCGGCCTCGCAATCGCGCTCGAGCTCGTACGCACCGCCGACGTCGTCCACCACAACATGACTGCGGGCGTCGCGACCAGGCTCGGCATCGACTACCAGGCGTGCAAGCAGGTGAAGTCCGACATCGTCTACTGCAACACGTGGGCCTACGGCCTCGAGGGTCCGCTCGCGCGCTTCGGCGGGCTCGACCCGCTCTACCAGGCGTCGTCAGGCCTCGAGCACGAGTCGGCCGCGGTACACGAAGGCAACGTGCCGCTGTACTACCGCTTCGGAATGTGCGACGCGTCGAACGCGATGCTCTCGGTCGTCGCGGTCCTCGGCGCGCTCTATCACCGCAAGCGCACGGGCGAGGGCCAGGAGGTGTGGACGTCGTTGTTCGACGGCGGTGCGATCTTCACCTCCGACGCGCACCTCGTCGGCGGTGTGCCGGCCCCTCGTCCGCACCTCGACAAGGAGCTCATGGGCGTGTCCGCGACCTACCGGCTCTACCGGACTCAGGACGACGACTGGATCTGCATCGCCGCGATCACCGACGACGACTTCCGCAGGCTGTGCGCCGTCGTCGGCGTCGACGAGATCGTCGACGACCCGCGGTTCGCGACGGGGGCGAGCCGTGCGGAGCACCGGCGCCAGCTCGAGACGATTCTCGA
>JAUZEM010000068.1 GCA_030839005.1 Actinomycetota bacterium
CGGAGTATGGGTCGCGCAGGGGTCGGGCGCGCTGCACGGCTCGTTCATGACCGGCGAGGTTCTCTGGACCGTGATCGGCGTGATCGTCGGCCTGTTCGGCATCGCGCTGTTGATCGGCACCGCTCGCGACAGCAGGAGAGCTGCGCGCGACGAGCGCTGACTGATCGTGGTGACGGTACGACGTCGGGGCGTGTACCGTCCGCGCCATGAAAGCTTTGCTCTACGGCGTGCAGCCCGAACCGGTACCGGAGCCCGACACCGAGAACCGTCTGCTGCGCAGCCTCGCGCACACACCGATGAAGCTCGTCGACATGAACGAGCCCGGGTTCTTCCTGCCCGACTGGGTGGTGACGCGGCCGCGTCTGACCGGGATCTGTGGGTCGGATTCGAAACAGGTGTTCATGGACTGGGGCGAGGTGGGCTCGGCCGACAATCCGATGAAGGGGTTCTTCTCGCTGCCGCAGGTGCTCGGCCACGAGGTCGTCGCCGACGTCGTCGCGGTCGGTCCCGAGGCGGAGGGCTTGCAGGCCGGCGATCGCGTGGTGCTGAACCCGTGGCTCTCCTGCGGCCCGCGCGGCGTGTCGCCGATGTGCCCGGCGTGCGAAGTCGGCGATTTCAGTCTTTGCTACTCCTTCGACGTCGGACCGATCCCGCCCGGCATCCACATCGGAACCGCACGCGACGTGAACGGTGGTTACGCGCAGGTGATGTCCGCGCACGACTCACAACTCTTCAAGGTGCCCGACAACGTCTCGGACGAGCTCGCGGTGTTCGCCGACCCGTTCGCGGTCTCGCTGCACTCGATCACGCGCCACCCGCCGACGCCGGGCGGCAAGGTGATGGTGTACGGCGCGGGCGCGCTCGGAACGTGCGCGACGGCAATCCTGCGCGCGTTGTTCCCCGACGTCGAGGTGCTCGTCGTCGCGCGCTTCGAGGCACAGGCCGCACTTGCCCGAAAGCTCGGGGCGATGGTGATCGGGCACACGCCCGCGTCTCAGGTGATCGAAGACGCCGCGGCGTGGTCGGGCGGCGTGTTGCGCGCGAGCGACGGCCTCCCGATGGCCTTCCCCGGCTTCATCGACGTCGTGTACGACACGATCGGCAAACAGGAGACGTTCGAGGTCGCCACCCGCGTGCTCAAGGCGCGGGGCACGCTCGTCAAGGCCGGGGTGCACGGGCCGACGTGGTGGGAGGACACGCCGCTGTACTTCAAGGAGATCTCCATGGTCGGCTCGAACGCGTTCGGGTTCGAAGAGGTCGAGGGTGTGCGCCGGCACGGCATCGAGCACTATCTCGATCTCGTGGCATCGGGTCGGATCGACCTCACCGGCATGCTCACTCACACGTTCCCGCTCGAGAACTGGCGCGACGCCTTCACCGCGCTCGCCACCCAGGACGATTCGGGCGCGATCAAGGTCGCCTTCGATTATCGGAGCGGGTGATGAGTGACGTCGTGCTCGTCGACATTTCGGAGCGAATCGCGGTCGTCACGCTGAACCGCCCCGATCAGCGCAACGCGCTGAATCGCGACGTGCGGCGCGAGCTCCCCGCGGCGATAACACGCTGCGACGCCGACGTCGACGTCGACGTGATGATCCTGACCGGCGCCGATCCGGCGTTCTCGGCGGGTGTCGACCTGAAGGAGTTCGGCGCCGGGCAGGTGCAGCAGGGCGAGAGCTTCGGCGCGGTCGCGGAGAGCCGGGATGCATTCCGCGGCGCGCTGCCGCCCCACACCAAGCCGTTGATCGGCGCCGTCAACGGGGTCGCGGTGACCGGCGGTTTCGAGATCGCGCTCAACTGCGACTTCATCATCGCCTCGGATCGGGCCCGCTTCGCCGACACTCACGCGCGTGTCGGAGTAATGCCGGGCTGGGGTCTCACAGTGCTGCTCGCGCAGCGCATCGGCGTGGCGCGAGCCAAGCAGATGAGTTTCACGGGCAACTATCTCGACGCGCGGACTGCGTACGAGTGGTCACTTGTGAACGAAGTGGTTCCGCACGACGAGCTCTTGCCGTACTGCCGCAAGCTCGCAGCTGACATCGTGTCGAACGACGAGCTCGGGGTCCGCCGCATGCTGCGCACCTACAACGAGGTGACGGGCACCACGATCGACCAAGGTTGGGAGATCGAAGCCCGCGTGAGTCGAGAATGGGAAGGTCCCGGCTTCGACCCCGCGAGCATCGAGTCTCGACGCATGAAGATCGTGGAGCGAGGCCGCAACCAGATCCAAACCTAACCCCACGCGTTTGCCAACTGTTGGCAAGAAAACCGACGCTTGGCGGTCTTTTTCTTTGCGAACTGTTGGCAAGAAAAAGCGGGGGTCAGGGGTGGTGACGATCTCGGGTTCGCCCTCGGTGATGTGGAGGACGTCTTGACGAAGGCTCGAGTCGTCTCGATGCTCGATTGCCGCCATGAGTCCGGGCGCGAGGACCAAGTGGTCGGGCCACGGTTCGACTCCGCGGCCGACGCCGTGGACGACGGCTCCCCGCCGGCGGAGGTCGCCGACGGTCGCGCCCGGGACGCACGCGGCCACAATTTCGCTCCATCGCGTCGGCGCCGGTTGTTCGAGGGACGGCGAGCCGATCACGTAGGTGCGCGCGAGAGATGCCTCCCAGCCGTCGCGCAGCGCGCCGGCGCGCAATACGACTCGTTCGCCGTCGGCGAGCGCTCGATCCGGCGGCAACCAGGTGGACGTGCCGGCGTCGAGCGGGGCCGCGACGGCTTCGAAGGCCGGCGTCGTCACGCCCTGCGACGCGAATGCAGCCGCACAGATGCCCCGCAGCTCGCGGGGACGAACCACGGGGCGGAGCGCAGCGATCATCGCCTCGAGCCCGACCCCGGCCACGACCGCTGCACGCTCGACGCCGGCGATCTTCTCGGGATCGGGCGTGCTCCAAAGCTCCGCGAACATCGGCCCGGCGTCGACGACCTCGGCATTGGGCATCATGCGCGCGACGAGTGTGCTTCCCATCGGCGTCATCCCATCGACCGCGACCCGTCGCGCGTCGCGTACACCGTCGATCGCGATCAGCGCCGCGAGCAGCTTCTCCGGATTCCACGTGACACCGTAGAGACGCTCCACCCGGAAGCCGGGCGGGACGACGGCGTCGGTGTTCGCAAGAAGGTGCACGGCCGTGGTTCGCCGGACCACCACGCAACCGGGAGCGAACGGCCGGGTTCCGGCCAGCCATAGTCGCGAGGCATCCGAGACGGTACGAACGTTCGCTTCCCTCCCGAGCAGCAGCACGTCGACCTCGTCGCGCGCCATCAGATCGAGACATGCCGGGAGCCGGCTCACGGGTCGGCGCCCTGGTCGAGCTCGGCGCGCGCCGAAAGTGGGCGATGGCCGTCACGGGTCACCGCGACGAGCTCCTCCGAGCGATGGCCGGCGCGGCCGTCGTCCCAGACCACGGGTTCGAAGACGAGCACCATGCCGGGTTGCAACGTCAACGCGGCGTCGAACGCGTCGCCGAGGTCGGTCCCCACGAACGGCATCTCGGCACTGTCGGTGCCGATCCCGTGCGCGAGGTAGAAGTACGAGAGCCAGGGACGCCGGCCGTGATCGATACCGGCCGCCTCGACGAGGTCGGCCGCCGTCGCGCCGGGCCTGACCCGCGCCAACACGCGATCGACGATCGCCCGCCAGCGCGCGAACTGATCGCGTTCGGTCTCGTCCGGTTCGCGCCCCACGATCCACGTCGCGCCGAAATCCGACGCGTAGCCATGCAGGTTGATCCCGGTGTCGAGCCACATCACGTCGCCCGCGCGCAGCTCGTCGGAGGCGGTCGGGATCGGAAAGACCGGTTCGCCGGTGACGCTGTACGGACCGGACGCGACCGAGCGCGGCATCACCTGGAACACCGGGACGACGGTGTTCGCGGTCGCGCCGAGCTCGGCGAACGCGCGCAGGAACGCGCCCGAGAGATCGGTGGCACGCGTGCCCGGGACCGCGAGCGGCCGGACGGCCTGCATCGCCTGTTCGTTCACGGCCTGCGCCTGCCGAATGCATTCGAGCTCATCCGGCGTCTTCGTGAGCTTGGCGGGCGCGAGCACCGAGCTCGCGTCGACAACCTCGCGCGGCCGGAGCGCGTCCCATAGTGGGAGCGGCGCGTCGTCGATCGCCGACCTGCCTCCGGCGATCATGCCGGCGAGCGCGCCCGCGCCCGCCGCGGTCTCGATCGCGATCGCGCGGTGTAGATACTCGTCCGGCAGGTCGTCGGGCGCGCCCTCGGGGAAGTCGGTGTAGAGGCGTGGCCAGGGCGCACCGCGCTCGAGCACGGCGACCGCGCGCCACAACGAGGCCCGTACGTGATCGGCCGCCGGT
>JAUZEM010000524.1 GCA_030839005.1 Actinomycetota bacterium
CATCCCGACGCCACCGGCAGGCCGGATGCGAGCAGGTCGGCGATGTGGATCGGCTGTGGCGCAGTCGCCGGGCCGAGTCTGCGCCGGCGCCCGTCCAGGTGCATCAGGCACGCGAGGTCGGTGCTCACGACATAGCGCGCGGAGGTGGCGGCTGCGTATCCGAGCTTCGCGTCCGCGAGGCGGGTCGACACCTCCGGATACGTGAACGAGAACACTCCGCCGAAGCCGCAGCACGTGTCGGGCTCCGTCATCTCGACGAGCGTCGCGCCCGCGCGCTCGAGCAACCGCCGCATTCCGACGCCGAGACCGAGTTTTCTCAGGCCGTGGCACGCGTCGTGCACCGTGACGGTCGTGTCGAGGCGCGCCCCGATGTCGTCGACGCCGAGCACATCGACGAGATATTGCGTCAGCTCGAAGGTGCGCGCCGCGAGTGTCTCGGCTGCCGCCCGGCTTTCGGCGAGCAGTGCCGGGTAGTGATGGCACACCATCGCCGCGCACGAGCCCGAAGGTGTGACGATGTCGTCGAAATCCGCTGCGTCGAAATCCCCCAGGTTGCGATCACCGAAGACGTCGAGGTGATGACGCGCGACACGCGCCGCGGCTCGGGGTTCGCCCGCGGTGAGCGCGGGCTGCCCGCAGCAGGTCTGCTGCGGCGGGAACACGACCTGCGCACCGGCCGCCTCGAGGACGCGCACCGTGGCCTGCGCCGTGTCGGGAAAGAGCTGGTCGGCCACGCACGTGACGAACAGCGCGACTTTGCGCACCGGACCGACGTTACACGGGCATTCCGGCCAGCCAGACGGCCTGCACTGCGAGTGTCTGCGGGTCGAGCGCGACGAGATCGGCCCGGGCACCGGGAGCAATGCGGCCGCGGTCGTGTGATCCGAGCACCCGAGCGGGGTTCACGCCGGTGTGCTTGACCGCCCGGGCGATCGGCACGCCGAGCGATACGACGTTGCGTATTGCCGCGTCGAGCGTGAGTATCGACCCGGCGAGCGTTCCGTCGGCGAGGTACGCGGCGCCGTCGCGTTCGACGACCGGAGGCTCGGTCGCGACCGCGTCGGTGACGAGCACGGCGTCGGGGCGCGCGATCAGCGCGAGCTTCACCATCGCCGGGTGCACATGCACGAAATCGGCGATGAGCGAAGGAATCAGCCGCCCGTCGTCGAGCGCGGCGCCTGCGAGTCCCGGGGACCGGTGGTGCAACGGGCCCATCCCGTTGAACAGGTGCGTGACCATCCGTGCACCGGCGCCGGCCGCCGCGCGCGCGCCCTCGAAGTCGACGGTCGAGTGACCCAACGAGACGACCACGCCGCGTTCCGCCAAGGCGCGGGTTGCGGCCAGGCCGGGATCGGCTTCGGGTGCGAGCGTCACCACGCGCACGAGATCGCCGAAGGCGTCACCCAAATGGCGCAAGAATCCGAGGTCCGCGCGCCGCAGCACCGCGGGTGGGTGGGCGCCGGGCGCGCCGCCGAGGAACGGACCTTCGAGGTGGACGCCGAGCACGACCTCGGGACGGAGGGCGCGCGCTCGCGCGGCACGGTCCAAGATCACGTCGTAGGTGTCGAGCGGAGCGCTGCAGATCGTGAGCAGCAAACCCGTCGTGCCGCGGCTCACGAGCGCATCCACGGCGTGGACGATCTCCTCGACCGGCGCGGTCGCGAAGTCGACGGCGCCGGTGCCGTTCACCTGCGCGTCGAGGAATCCGGGCACCAGAAGCGCGTCGCCGAGATTGACCGCGCCGGGCGGCGTCGCGCCCGAGCCGGTCGCGACGACTCGGCCGTCACCGATCGTGACCCAGGCGGGACTCGACGTCTGGCCGCCTTCGCCGTCGAGGACGCGGCCGCACCGAAGCGTCAGCGAGCCCGGGCTGCCTTCCACAGCGCCCAGCGGAGTCTGCACAGTCCGCGCAGCGTACGCGGGACGCGCGAAAGGAACGAGCTGCGCGCCGGTCGGAGCTCGCGCACCTCGACGGGTATCTCCGCGGTCCGCAGGCCCGCACGCTCGACGCGCAGGATCAGCTCCGTGTCGAACAGGTCCTGGCCGAACGTGCAGACCTGCGCGTAGGGCACGACCACCGCCCGGCGTATCGCCTTGATGCCGTGCGTGTCGGACACGCGCAGACCGAACACGAGACGCAGGATCGTTCCGAAGACGCCGGTCGCGAACTTCCGCAGCGGATCACGAGTGTCGGTCGCGCCCACGCCGCGCTTCGAGCCGACGACGATCGCCGGCCCGTCAACCGCCAGAACCTGCTCGACCGCGGCGTCGAGGAAGTCGAGGTCGAAGTAGTCGACGTCGAAGATGACGACCACCTCGCCCACGGCGTCGAGCAGACCCGAGCGGAGCGCGCGCCCGTAGTCGGCTTCGTCGCGGTGCTCGACGCGCACTTCTGGGAGCTCCGACGCGATCTGGTGCGCGATGGCGAGCGTCTCGTCGGTCGAGCCGTTCTCGACGACGAGCACCTCGAATGGCGCGCCGCGAACGCGCAGGCCGTCGGAGACGCTCTTCACCGAGGTGGAGAGGAACTCGGCCTCGTTGAACGCCGGCATCACGATCGAGACTCGGGGCGCGGTCATGCACAGCGTCGGTCGGAGAAGGGAAGCGATTCGCCGGGGGCGGCACGCGTAG
>JAUZEM010000135.1 GCA_030839005.1 Actinomycetota bacterium
CGGGCTTCCGATCGCTCGGGAATCGGCTCCGGATCGGTCGAGATGGCGATGATCGCGCCCCAGAGCCGGCCCTCGACGGTCAAAGGCGCACCGATCGCCGATCGAAAGCCTGCGCTCCGAGCGAGGCGGGCGATCTGACCGTCGAAAGCGCCGTACTCGTCGATGCGCGCCGCGCGCCTCGTGCGGGCGATCTTCGCCATCACGCTCGCGTCGTCGAGCGACCAGGAACTCCCCGAGGGAAACGGGTGCTCAACGGACGCGGCGATGACCATCCCCGTGTCCCCGTCGTAGCGCACGAACTCGATCCGTTCCAAGCCCACGAGGTTCGAGGCCTCGTCGACGACGGACTTGAAGACGTGCTCGGGTGCGGCGCCGGTGGCGACGAGGGTTGCGACTCGTCCGAGAGCAGCCTGCTCCTCCCCGAACCGCCGAACCTCGTCATGCGCCTGTGCGTTCGCGAGCGCCGTGGCGACGAGGTCGGTGAACGCTGACAACCGCTCCTCCGCGCCGGCGGGAAACCGTTCCGGCCGTCGCGTGGCGACCAGCATGACGCCCCACAAGCGACCCTCGACGATGATCGGGGCGGCGATCGACGAGCGCCAGCCATGGCGGCGCGCGATCTCCGAGGCCTCGCCCGAGGCGTCGTCATACCCCTCGACCCGCGCCGGCTTTTCCGTCTCCGCAACGAGCGTCAACACGTTGTGACCGCCGAGAACGGAACGAGTTCCTACGGGCACGCCGCCCGGCGACGAGCTCCAGCTCCCGGTCGCCGTTGCCGCGCCGTCACCGTCATACCTGCCGACGACCGTGATGTCCGTGTCGAGCAGCTTGCCGACCTCCATCGCAACCGCATTGAAGACCTCGCCGGGCGGTGCATCGCGAGCGACCAGCGTCGCGACACGCCGAAGCGCGGCCTGCTCCTCCGCTAGGCGTGCGAGAGTGTCGCGCGACTCGGCGTTCGAAATCGCGGTCGAGATGAGCTCGGTGAAGTCGAGCAGCCGCTGCTCCGTTCCGATCGGCAGCGGCTCTGCGTCGTTCGCCGCGACGGAGATGTGGCCCCAGACCTTGCTGTCGACCACGATCGGCGCGCCCGCGGCCGCACGCATCGACGAGCCTTGCATAGCCGCCGCGACCGCGCCGCCGAGGGTGGAGTAGTCGTCGATGCGCGCGGCGCGACCGGTCTCGTGGATCGTCGCGGCGAGGCTCGGCCCGTCCAGCGGCCAGCGGCTGCCGACCGGAAAGGCGGGATTGTTCGTCTCTGCGACGACGGTGAACGAGCCGTCCAGATGGTGGTGACTCAACGTCACTGTCGGATGGCCGACGACCCGAGCGACTTCGTTGGTGACGGCTCGGAACAACGCATCGGGGGACGCGCCCTCGGCCACGAGCGTCGCCACGCGCCGGAGCGCTGCCTGCTCGTCGGCGAGGCGCACGATCTCCCTTCGGGCCTCGGCGTTCGCGACCGCCGTCGCGACGAGGTCGGCGAACTGGGTGAGACGCAGCTCGGTCTCGGGCGGGAACGGTTCAGCTCTGGTTGTCCCCACGACGATGGCACCCCAGATTGCGCCGCGCACCAGGATCGGACATCCGACCGACGACTCGATCCCTCGATCGCGCGCACTCCGGGCGTTCGGATCGTCGACAGCCGAGTAGTCGTCGATCCGGTGCGGAAGTCCGGTGCGGAGGACGGTAGCCGCGACGCCGTCGCCCTCGGGGAAAAAACGCGTGTCCAGGGGAAAGACTGCAGTAATCTTCTCGCCCCAGGTCCCGACGTTGGTGGCGGCTCCATCGCGGTCGCTGCGCAACAGCGTGCACTCGACGCCTCCGAGCAAACGGCCGGTTGCTTCGGCGACCTTGGCGAACACCTTTTCCGGAAGGTCTTCCTTGGCAACGAGCGTCGCGACTCGCCTCAGCGCGGCCTGCTCGTCGGCCAGCTGTGCCAGCGTCCCGCGGGACTCCGTGTTCGCGATCGCCGCCGCGACGAGCTCCGTGAACCGTTCGAGCCGCTCCGCCGTGTCGGGCGGGAAGTCGTTGTTCGAGTTGACCGAGATCGCTCCCCAGAGACGACCGTCTACGACGATCGGACTGGCGACTTGCGATCGGTAGCCGTGGTGTCGGAGGAAGTCGGCCGTCTCACCGCCGACCGACGTGAGCTCGTCCGCGCCGATCCGGGCCGAGCGTCTCGTTCGAAGAACCTGAGTCGGTGCGAAGAGGTCGTCGGGCGGGAAGCGTGCTCCGAGGGGCACTGCCTCGACGCTCCTCGAGACGCCGACGACCACGAGCTCCGGGCCCGGCTCGAACCGAACAACACCGGCAAGGTCGAGCGTTGCCGGTTCGAAGCCGAAAACCCGCCCGACTTCGGCGCTCACCGCTGCGAAGATCTCCGCCGGGGCGGCGGCCTGCGCGACGAGCGTCGCGACGCGGCGCAACGCCGCCTGCTCGTCGGCGAGTTGCGTGAGCGCATCGCGTGCCTCCGTGTTCGCGATCGCCGCCGCGACGAGCTCCGTGAACTCGGCGAGACAAGCGCCGGTGTTGTCGGGGAGCCGCTCCTTGTGGGACGCGACGATCGCCCCCCACACGCGTCCGGCCACGATGATCGGGACGCCGACACTGGAACGCAGGCCGCTATTTCGAATGGTGTCGGCGATCTCGCCTTCGAGCTCGTCGTAGTTGTCGATGCGTGCCGGTTCGGCGTGCTCCCGCAGCAGGCTGAGGACGGTAGCGCCGTCCAGCGACACGCGCGTCCCGATCCGGAAGAGGGGCTCTTGCGGAGGGAACACGCCACACACGGTCACGGTGCTGTCGGGCTCGTAACGGACCACGCCGACGGACGGCGCATCGACGACGCGGCCGACCTCCTCGGCAACGACCGCAAAGAGCTCGGAACGTTGAACGCCCTCGGCGACCAGTGTCGCAATGCGGCGCAGGGCAGCACGCTCGAGCGTGCTCAGATCGCGGTTCGCGTTAGCGACCACAGCGCCTACACCACGGGGACCGCGCCTTGCTCGAGTGTCGGATCATGGCCCTCCCTGCGGATGAACCCCGACGCAGAGCCGAACCAGCGGCTCTGACGCAGCCTAGCCAAGACGCGCCCGTCCAAGCGA
>JAUZEM010000532.1 GCA_030839005.1 Actinomycetota bacterium
GGATCTCGCTCACGGTCGAGGACAAGCTGCGGATCGCGGAACAACTCGACTGGCTCGGTGTGCACTACATCGAGGCCGGTTGGCCGGGTGCAAACCCGAAGGACGACGAGCTGTTCCGGCGTGTGCCGAACGAGCTGAAGCTCGAGACGAGCACACTCGTCGCATTCGGATCGACCCGACGGGTGAAGGGGAAGGTCGACAGCGACGACACGTTGCGTCATCTCGTCGAGGCCAACGTCGCGACGGTGTGCATCGTCGGGAAGTCGTGGGACTACCACGTCACCGAGGCGCTGGGCACGACGCTCGACGAGGGCGTGGCGATGGTCGGCGATTCGGTGGAGTTCCTGCGGCGCTCGGGGATGAAGGTGCTCTTCGACGCCGAACACTTCTTCGACGGCTTCAAGCGCAATCCCGAGTTCTCGCTGCGTGTGCTCGAGGCCGCGGCGACGAAGGGTGCGAGCCATCTTGTTCTCTGCGACACGAACGGAGGTGCGCTGCCCCACGAAGTGGAGCAAGCCGTCGCCGAGGTCGTCCGTTACTTCGGTACCGACGTGACGATCGCGGTGCATGCTCACGACGACGCGGGCACCGGCGTCGCGAACGCGTTGGCCGGGGTGCGCGGCGGTGCGACGCAGGTGCAGGGCACGATCAACGGCTACGGCGAGCGCACCGGCAACTGCAACCTCACGACGATCATCCCGAATCTCACCCTCAAGATGGGGTACGAGACCATCCCGCGCGATCGGCTCGAGCGGCTCACACCGGTCGCGCACCACGTCGCCGAGCTCGTGAACATGCCGCTCAACCCGCAGGCCGCATACGTGGGCCATTCCGCGTTCGCGCACAAGGCCGGGCTGCACACGAGCGCGATCGCGAAACGGCCGGACGCGTACGAGCACGTATCCCCCGAGATCGTGGGCAATGGCACGCGATTCGTCGTGTCGGAGCTCGCGGGCAAGTCGACGCTCGGACTCAAGGCCAAAGAGCTCGGTCTCCGGCTCGACGGCCCGCAGCTCGCCGAGGTCGTCGAGACGTTGAAGCGACTGGAGCACGAGGGTTACCACTTCGAGGTCGCCGACGGTTCGCTGGAGTTACTGATGCGGCGCGCCACCGGGTGGGACCCGGACTGGTTCCAGGTCGAGTCGTTCCGGGTGATCACCGACGACAACGCCGGCGTCGGCACGCTCACCGACAAGACGCGGGCGACGGTAATGACGGAGGCGACGGTCAAGGTACACATCGGCGGACGGCGAGTCGTCGCGACCGCCGAGGGCAACGGTCCGGTCAACGCGCTCGACCGCGCGCTCCGAATCGCTCTCGATGGCAGCTTCCCCGCGCTCGAGCGGTTGCACCTCACCGACTACAAGGTCCGCGTGCTCGACACGAACAAGGGCACCGGCGCGGCGACGCGCGTGTTGATCGATTCCACCGACGGCGAGGCCACTTGGACGACCATCGGCGTGAACGAGAACATCATCGAGGCCTCGTGGCAGGCGCTGCTCGACTCGATCCATTTCGGTCTGCTGCGCGCCGAGGTGGCCGGTCGCTGACCGATGGCCCGGGCCCGGCGCGGTCCGGCCGATCTCGGTCGAAGTAGTGTCGACTCTCGTGCCGACCGATCCGTTCGTACCGCCCGATCCGAGTGCTCGGCCGCGCCAACAGCAGAACCTGCCGCCCGGTGTGGCATTGCCGGCGGCGACCGACTGGCGCGCCGACCGTCCCGGCGACCTCGGTCCGGACCAGCCCGAGGGCGCGTTGTTCGGGCGTCCGGGTCCGAATGTCGGCTACGCGTACACGCTTGCCCAGCGGGCCCGGGACCGGCTGCGGCTCGGTCCGTTCGAACATGCCGACGACGCGGTCGCGGTGATCGCCGAGATCGCGGGCAAGCGCGCGGCGCTGTTCGGTCGTGCCCCTGTGATCGGCGACGTGGATTTGGTCGTGGCGCTGCTCGGATACGACGCCAGCGCGACCGACACCTTCGTCCGGGCGCGATCTGCGCTCGTGCACGAGGCCGCCCACGACTACCGACGAAGGCGCGCGCTCGTCGACGCAGTGCCCGATGCGTTGCTACGGATGCGCACCCCTACAGCAAGTGTCGAGATCGAGTCGTGGCGCGCCTCGATGCCCGCGCTCGCAGCGTCGGGGTAGTCGGCGCCCGAGCTTCGCGGCGAAAGGTTCGCGGTTGACCAGCTTCAGCCCGTCTGCAGACCTCGAGGAGTTGCGGGCATCGGTCCGGCGCCTCGCGGAAGACAAGATCGCTCCGAATGCCGTGCGCGCCGACGAGAACGAGCAGTACCCGTGGGAGTCGTGGCACGCGTGGCACGACGCGGGCTTCGCGGGTCTCGCGTTCCCGGAGGAGCTCGGAGGTCAGGGCGCGGGCTTTCTCGCCCACGCGATCTGCGTAGAGGAGGTGGCGCGCGTCTGCGCGTCGTCGTCGATTTTCACCTTCATCTCGAAGCTGGCGATGACTCCGGTGCTCGACCACGGCGGCGACGAGCTCGGGCGAAAGTACGTCTCCCGCGTCGCGAGCGGCGAGTGCCAGGCGTCCTATTGCCTCTCGGAGGCCGACGCCGGGAGCGACGTGGCCGGAATACGCACCAAGGCGGTGCGCGACGGCGACCACTACGTGTTGACGGGCCGCAAGCTCTGGATCACGAACGCGGGCGTGAGCGACTTCTACACCGTGTTCGCCAAGACCGACCCCGGCGCGGGCCACCGCGGGATCAGTTGCTTCGTCGTCGAGAAGGATTTCGCGGGATTCGCGGTCTCGAAGCTCGAGCACAAGATGGGGGTGCGAGGCTCTCCTACCGGAGAGGTCGTCCTCGACGAGTGTGTCGTACCGGCGGAGAACCTCATCGGAGAGCCGGGGCAAGGGTTCGCGTACGCGATGGGCGCCCTCGACCGCTCCCGCCCGCTCGTCGGCGCGCAGGCCCTCGGCATCGCCCAGGGCGCACTCGACCTCGCGACCGGCTACCTGCAGGAGCGCAAGCAGTTCGGACGCCGGATCGCCGAGTTCCAAGGCTTGCAGTTCATGCTCGCCGACATGGCGACCGCGGTCGATGCGGCCCGGCTGCTCGTGTACCGCGCGTGCGCGCTGCTGGACGACGGGCTCGGCGGCACTCCCACGACGGCGAGCGCGTCGTCGATGGCGAAGCTCTTCGCCTCCGACACCGCGATGCGGGTCACCACGGATTGCGTGCAACTCCTGGGCGGGATCGGCTACACGAAGGACGTCCCCGCGGAGCGCTTCATGCGCGACGCCAAGATCACGCAGATCTACGAGGGTACGAATCAGATCCAACGCGTCGTGATCGCGAAGCGGCTCCTCGGCGGGTGACGATCTGATGAGCGCCTCGTAGACTCGGAGATCCGATGAGCCAGGTTCGCCTTCGCTTCTCGCCCGCGCCGACAGGGTTCCTGCACATCGGCAGCGTGCGTACCGCGCTCTACAACTGGCTGCACGCGCGCCATGTGCGGGGCACGTTCATCCTCCGGATCGAGGACACCGATATCACCCGGTCGACGCAGGAGTCGGTCGACCAGATCCAGCACGTGCTGCGCTGGTTGGGTCTCGACTGGGACGAGGGACCCTACCTGCAGAGCACGCGATTCGACGCGTACCTCGCGGCGGCGCACCGCATGGTCGAGGAGCAGCACGCGTACGAGTGTTATTGCACCGAGGACGAGATCCGCGAGCGCAACGAGCAGGCGATGCGCGCCGGCCGGCCGCCGGGCTACGACGGGCGCTGTCGCGATCTGACCCCGGCCGACCGCGCCGCGCGCGTCGCCGAGGGTCGGATGCCGTCCGTCCGGTTCCGGACCCCCGACGACGGTCGGAGCTCTTTCACCGACGTGATCCGCGGCGAGGTCGCGGTCGAGTGGTCGACGATTTCCGACTTCGTGATCGTCCGATCGAACGGCACGCCGGTGTTCTTCCTCGCGAATGCGGTCGACGACCTCGACATGGAGATCACGCACGTGTTGCGAGGAGAGGACCTCATCGACTCGACGCATCGCGTGCTCGCGCTCCGCCGCGCCCTCGGACACGACGATCAGCCGGTGTATGCGCACCTGCCGCTGATCCTCGGACCCGGCGGGGGGAAGCTTTCGAAGCGCCACGGTGCCGTGTCGATCGAGGAGTACCGCGATACTGGGTTCCTTCCCGCCGCGCTCCTCAACTACCTCGCACTGCTGGGATGGGGTCCCGAGGACGGCCGGGAGATCCTGAGCCTCCCGGAGCTCGTTCACCGACGTGATCCGCGGCGAGGTCGCGGTCGAGTGGTCGACGATTTCCGACTTCGTGATCGTCCGATCGAACGGCACGCCGGTGTTCTTCCTCGCGAACGCGGTCGACGACCTCGACATGGAGATCACGCAC
>JAUZEM010000196.1 GCA_030839005.1 Actinomycetota bacterium
CTCGGGTCGAGACTGAGCCACCGGACCGAGGGGGGCAGGGCGGCCGCCCGGAGGATCCCGGCCGGCATCTTGGTGTAGACGACCCCGCCGACGGTCCGCTCCTCGACGGTCCCGCCGCCGCCGAGCCGGTCGAGCAGGGGGATGCTGAGCGAGAGGTCGGCGCTACCGCTGACGAAGTCGACGACACCCGTCCCCGCAATGTCGTACGCGCCGGTGGCGAGTGAGTCGTCACCGAGTCCGGTCGGGGTCACCGAGATCGAGGTCCGAGCGGTTCGCGCCGCCGAGGTTGCGGACACGGATCGCAGCACAGCCGCCTGGAGCACGGGATTGCGCGCGCGCGGCGACGGAGTCCGCCCGGCGACGTTCGGCGCGGTTGCAACGGCGCGCCGGGAGAAGTCGGTGCCGCCGCAGCCCGCGACGACGAACGCGACACCCAGCGCGACGGCGGTGAACACGGGTCGCGAACCCAGCATCCCTGCCCCTCCGTAGCCTCCGACCTCCGGCCCGGATGGTACCGGCGCGCAGGCCGAGATCCGCATTCAGCATGACCGGGACGCGCCAGGGGCGCCCCGAAGGGCGCCCCTTTCGAATGCGCAGGACTGGAGCTAGAAGTCCATGTCTCCCATGCCGCCGCCGGGCATCCCGCCTCCCGGCATGCCGGCGCCCTTCTCTTCGGGCTTGTCGGCCACGACCGCCTCGGTGGTGAGGAACAGCGCTGCGATCGAAGCTGCGTTCTGCAGCGCCGAGCGCGTCACCTTGGCGGCGTCGATGACTCCCGCCTTGACCAGGTCCTCGTACTCACCCGTCGCCGCGTTGAGGCCGTGCGCGCCCTTCAGGTTCTTCACCTTCTCGACGATCACACCACCTTCCATGCCGGCGTTGACGGCGATCTGCTTCAACGGCTCTTCCAGCGCCCGAGCGACGATCTTGGCACCGGTGGCAAGGTCGCCCTCGAGGGTGTTGGCCAGCTCGAGCACCTTCGCCTGGGCCCGGAGCAACGCAACGCCCCCGCCGGGTACGACGCCCTCTTCGACGGCCGCCTTCGTGGTCTGCACCGCGTCTTCGATGCGGTGCTTCTTCTCCTTCAGCTCCACTTCGGTGGCCGCGCCGACCTTGATGATCGCGACGCCACCCGACAACTTGGCGAGCCGCTCCTGCAGCTTCTCGCGGTCGTAGTCCGAGTCGGTGTTGTCGATCTCGTTGCGGATCTGCTGGATGCGACCCTGTACGTCGGCCTTGACGCCCGCACCCTCGACGATCGTGGTCTCGTCCTTGGTGATGACGACCTTGCGCGCCTTGCCGAGCAACTCCATCCCGACGCTCTCGAGCTTCAGGCCGATCTCCTCGGAGACCACCTGTCCACCAGTGAGGATCGCCATGTCCTGGAGCATTGCCTTGCGCCGCTCGCCGAAGCCGGGGGCCTTGATGGCGACCGACTTGAACGTGCCACGGATCTTGTTGACGACGAGCGTGGCGAGCGCCTCGCCCTCGACGTCCTCGGCGATGATCGCGAGCGGGCGGCCCGACTGCATGACCTTCTCGAGAACGGGAAGGAGATCCTTGACCGCGCTGATCTTGCTCGATACGAACAGCAGCAACGCGTCGTCGAGGACCGCTTCCATGCGCTCGGGGTCGGTCACGAAGTAGGGCGAGATGTAACCCTTGTCGAAACGCATGCCCTCGACGAGGTCGAGCTCCATGCCGAAGGTCTGGCTCTCCTCGACCGTGATCACGCCGTCCTTGCCGACCTTCTCGAGCGCCTCGGCGATCATCGAGCCGATCTCCTTGTCGGCCGCGGAGATCGCGGCGACGTTGGCGATGGCGGCCGGGTCGGTGTCGACCTTCTTCGACTGCTTCTTCAAGTCCTCGACGGCGGTGGCGACGGCCTCCTGGATGCCGCCTTTCAGGACCATCGGGTTCGCGCCGGCTGCGACGTTGCGCAGACCCTCGCGCACCATGGCCCAGGCGAGCACCGTTGCGGTCGTGGTGCCGTCGCCGGCGACGTCGTCGGTCTTCTTGGCGACTTCTTTGACCAGCTCGGCGCCGATCTTCTCGAAGGGATCCTCGAGGTCGATCTCCTTGGCGATCGAAACACCGTCGTTGGTGATCGTGGGGGCGCCCCACTTCTTTTCGAGGACGACATTGCGGCCGCGCGGGCCGAGGGTCACGCGCACGGCGTCGGCGAGCTTGTTCATACCCGCCTCGAGCGAACGGCGGGCGTGCTCGTCGTAGGCGATCTGCTTGGGCATTGGCAAAAACCCCCTGGAGCAGCCTGCGTTGGCTGCGTGGAACGGGCGGATGGTTGGCACTCAGGATAGCCGAGTGCTAACCCATGTTGGCACTCGACCGGCGCGAGTGCAAGCCGAGGAACCGGACCCGCACCCGCCGGGATGGCCGTATCGTGGGCTTGTGGCCGAGCTGCACGACACGACCGAGGAGTACCTCGAGACGATCCTCTCGCTCGAGGAGGAGGGCATCGTACCCATGCGAGCCCGCCTCGTGGAGCGGCTCGGCCTCTCGGCCGCCGCCGTGTCGGAAACCTGCGGCCGGCTGGTCGACCAGGGGTTCGTCGAGCTCGACGGCGACCGCCGGCTCAGCCTCACCACCAAGGGCCGCGGGCTGGCGACCACCATCGTGCGCCGCCACCGGCTGGCCGAGCGCCTCCTCGTCGACGTGATCGGGCTCGAATGGGAGAAGGTGCACGCCGAGGCGGCCCGCTGGGAGCACGCGATCTCGGCCGACGTCGAAGAGAAGCTCGTGCTGCTGCTCGGCGATCCGGCCACGTGTCCGCACGGCAACCCGATCCCGGGCTCGCATCACTCGGCCCCCACGACCCGCACGGTCGCGCTCGCCGATGCCGAGATCGGGCCGGTCACCGTCGCCCGCGTCAGCGAGCGGTTGGAGATGTCGGACGAGGCGCTCGTGCTCATCGCGGGCGCACACCTCCTCCCCGGATGCGACGCGACGATCGTTCACGCGAGCGCCGACGGCGTCACCGTCAAGACCGACACCGGTGAGCACCGCGTACCGACGCGAGTTGCGGAATCGCTCTACGTCTCGGTTCGCTGAAGTCTCCAGATGCCGTGGGGCATCTCGGGGAAATGCGAGAACGTGCGCTGTTCCCACAGTGTGAAACCGAGTCGGCGCGCGACGGCCTGTGACGCGGTGTTCTCGGGCAGGATCACGCTGTAGAGCGCGTCGACGTGGTGATGCACGAACGCGTACTCGACGGCCGCCGCGCCCGCTTCGGTCGCGTAGCCCTTGCCCCAGTAGTCGGGGTGCAGCGCCCAACCGATCTCGATGCCCGGCCAGTCGCCTCGTTCGGGGAAGTGCATGCCCGCGCGTCCGACGAACGCACCCGTCGCCTGTTCCTCGAGCGCCCACTGCCCCGTGCCGCGTAACTCCCACTGCCCGAGCTGTTGGGCCATGCCGAGCCACGCGTGCTCTCGCCCGACGTCGTCGGGAAGATGCAGAGACGCGCGCACCTGGCGCGTCTGCAGAACCGCGGCGTACGCGTCGACGTCTTCCTCGCGAAACGGGCGCAACAGCAACCGCTCCGTTTCAACTGTCGGACATCGACCCACTACGCGCGTCAGCCGCCGGCGACCGCCGGAACGATACTGAGCGTCTGACCATCGGCGACGGGCGAGTCGACGCCCTGCAAGAACCGGATGTCCTCGTCGGCAAGGAACACGTTGACGAAGCGACGGAGCCCGCCGGTCTCGTCGAACAACCGCTCCGCGAATCCGGGGTGGGCGCTCTCGAGCGCCTTCAACGCGTCGGCGACGGTGGACGCCTCCACCTGCACCTCCGCCGCGTTGGCCGAGAGGCTGCGCAGCTGCGTTGGAATCCGGATGGTGACGCTCATGGTGTCTACGACTCCTCGATGTCGAACGCTTCGTGGAACGCGTCGAGCGTGGCTGCGATCGTCGCGGTCGGGCCACATTGGTCGGAAACCGCCTCGAGCGTCTTCAGCCCGTGCCCGGTGATGTACACCACGACGCGTTCGTCGGGCCGGATCACGCCGTCGGCCGCGAGCTTCTTCAGCGTCGCCACCGTCACTCCGCCCGCGGTCTCGGCGAAGATCCCCTCCGTACGCGCGAGCAGTCGCATCCCGTCGACGATCTCGTCATCGGTCACGGCTCCGAATCCGCCTCCTGTGGTGCGGACGACGTCCAGCGCGAAGTAGCCATCGGCCGGATTGCCGATGGCGAGCGACTTGGCGATCGTGTCGGGCTTCACCGGCCGGATGGTGTCGGCACTCTCGATGAACGCCTTCGCCACCGGCGAACAGCCGAGTGCCTGCGCGCCGGACACGCGCACCTGCGGCTCCTCATCGAGCAGGCCGACCCTGTACAGCTCGTCGAATCCCTTGCGGATCTTGGTGAGGAGCGATCCGCTCGCGACCGGCACCACGACATGATCGGGCACGGTCCAGCCGAGCTGCTCCGCGGTCTCGAACGCGAGGGTCTTGGAACCCTCGGCATAGTAAGGCCGCATGTTGACGTTCACGAACGCCCATTCGTAAATGCTCGCAAGCTCGGCACAAAGGCGGTTGACGTCGTCGTAGTTGCCGTTGATCGCGACGAGGTTCCCGCCGTAGACCGCGGTCGTCACGACCTTGCCCTGCTCGAGGTCGGCCGGGATGAACACGTAGCTGCGCAATCCGGCGCGCGCCGCATGCGCGGCGACCGAGTTCGCGAGATTGCCCGTCGACGCGCAGGCGGCCACTTTGAACCCGAACTCGAGCGCCTTGCTCAGCGCCACCGAGACGAC
>JAUZEM010000312.1 GCA_030839005.1 Actinomycetota bacterium
GGGGCGCGGCGTACAAGAGCTCGTGTACGACCTCCTCGGTGGTGGGAATCAGCTGTTCATGAGGAACGACGCGGGCAACGAGCCCGTGACGCTCCGCTTCGTGCGCGGTGAGCCGGCGACCGGTGAAGAGCATGTCCCGCGCGACGGCGATGCCGACGTGTTCGGGAAGGATCGCGGCGGGGTATGCGTCGGCGACTCCTCGGCGCAGCTCGGGCGCACCGAAGATGGCGCGCTCGCTGGCGATCGCGATATCGGACAGCATCGAGATGAGAAGCCCGCCGCCCATGCACAGCCCGTTCACCGCGGCGATCACCGGCTTGCGCGAGTCGCGTATTGCGTCGAACGGCACCGCGCCGGTGCCGAGAAGCTCCCCGATGTTGACGTCGCCGTCGTCGTGCCGGCCGCCGAGCTCACCGCCGGGCGCGAACACGTCGCCGGACCCGGTGACGACGAGCGCATGCAGAGCGCGCGAAGCGTTGACGCGGTCGACGGCGCGACGGATGCCGAAGTACATGTTCGACGTGAGCGCGTTGCGTCGCTCGGGGCGATCGATGGTGACCCACGCCGTCGCACCTCGCTGTTCCCATCGCAGGAATCTGGATCCGAGGTCGACATCGTTGGCCATACCTTTGGTTAGCCTTTCGGAGTGGTCCGGTTCAACCCGTACAGCTACGAGTTCCACGACGACCCCTTTCCGATCTACCGGCAACTGCGCGACGACGCCCCCGCCTACCGCGACGACGAGCTCGGATTCTGGGCACTCTCGCGCTACGACGATGTCGTGCGTGCCCTCCACGATCCCGACACGTTCTGCTCACGCTTCGGCATCACCCTCGAGGCGGGCAACCCGCTGCCGATGATGCTGACCGCCGATCCGCCCGATCACACGGCGTTGCGGCGCCTGGTCAGTCGGGCGTTCACGCCGCGCCGTGTCGCCGATCTCGAGCCGACGATCCGGGCGCTCGCGCGCAACTATCTCGACGGCATGCTCGGCCAGTCCTCCGCCGACCTCATCGTCGACTATGCCGCTCCGCTGCCGATGGACGTGATCTCGAGGCTCCTCGGGGTGCCGGAGGCCGACCAGGAGGAGCTCCGTGGATGGAGCGACGCGTTGTTGCATCGGGTGGAAGGCGAAATGGACGTGACGCCGGCCGGGGTCGACGCGGCATACCAGCTCTACAAGTATTTCTCCGCGTTCGTGGCGGAGCGCCGAACCGGCCCGCGCGACGATTTCGCGGCGGCGCTGGTCACCGCCGAGAGCGGGGGCGAGCGGCTCACGAACGATCAAGTCGTCGGGTTCTTGTTCCTGTTGATCGTCGCCGGGAACGAGACGACGACGAAGTTGCTCGGCAACTGCCTGCTTGCGATGCAGCGCTTCCCGAGCGAGCGCGCCAAGGTCATCGCAGATGCGGATCGAATTCCCGATGCGGTCGAGGAGATCCTGCGGTTCGAGGGCTCGACCCAGATGATGGCGCGCACGCTCACCCGCGAGGTCGAGCTCCACGGCCGGACGATGCCCGTCGGCGACAAGGTGCTGCTCCTGCTCGGCTCCGGGAACCGCGACGAGCGGGTCTGGGATCGTCCCGACGTATACGACATCGACCGCAGCTGGCCGACACATCACGTCGCGTTCGGGCACGGTATCCACGTGTGTCTCGGCGCCGCGCTCGCCCGGCTCGAAATGCGCGTCAGTCTCGAGGAGTATCTCGCCCGGTATCCGGGCTACGAGATCGACGAGCGCGCGCTCGAGCGCGTCCACTCGGGCAACGTGCGCGGCTATTCACGGATGCCGATTCGCCTATGAGCCGTTCCGGCGTCAGCGCTGTCGACGAGATCACTGCACTCATCCACGAGTATGCGTTCCGGCTCGACCACGGTGATCTCGACGGGGTCGCGGCGCTCTTCGCGCACGCCGAGCTCCGCTCGACGCGCGGTGATCAGATCCGGCGGGGCGTCTCCGAAGCCCGCACGCTTTACGATCCCGTGATCATCTACGACGACGGTACGCCGCGGACGATGCATCAGCTCACCAACGTCACCGTCAGCGTCGACGTACCGACCGCGCACGCCCGGAGCTATTTCACCGTGCTCCAGGTCACGACCCTCGGTCTGCACCCGATTCTCGCGGGTGAGTACCGCGACCGGTTCTCGCTCGTCGACGGTCGCTGGGAGTTCACGGAGCGGGTCTTCGATCCGCGGCTGTTCGGCGACCTCTCCGGTCACATGCGGGCTTGAGCACACGCGAACGTCATCCGGCCGATCTGCTCCGGCTCGTGCTCGGGTGCGCCGTCTTCGGCGCGGGCGTCGGGGTCGCGCGCATGCACGGGGCCAGCACCTTCGAGATCGACGGTTTCCGGTTGGTGAACGACCTCCCCGACGCCTTGCGCATCCCTTTCGAGGTCGTGATGCAGCTCGGTACGCCCGCGGTGGTGATCATTGTGGTGGCCCTCGCTCTCGTTTACCGGCGCTGGTGGATGGCACTGTCGGCCGGCGTCGCGGGCGTGGGCGGCGACGTTGTCGCGCACGTCGTCCGACACCTCGTGGAACGGGGCCGCCCGGCGGAACTGTTGAGCCACGTGATCGTTCGAGGGCCGCGCATCACCGACTTCGGCTACCCGTCCGCGCACACGACCACGGCAGCTGCGCTCGTCGCCGGCATTGCCCCCTACCTTCCTCGGCGCGCCCGGCGCGCGGCCTGGACCGCCGTCGGGATTGTCGCTATCGCCCGAGTGTTCGTGGGCGCGCAGCTCCCGCTCGACGTCATCGGCGGTATCGCCCTCGGCTCGGCCATCGGCGCGCTCGTCAACCTCGGTATCGGAACCCCCTGCCGCGAGCTCGACGCCGGTCTCGTCCGGCGTGTGCTCGGTTCCAGTCGCTATCCGGTGCGGGAGCTGACAGCCGTCGCCGAGCATGGGAACGACTCGACGGCCTACCTCGCAACCGTCGCCGTCGATGGGGAACATGTCTTCGTCAAGGCGATCGACCGCGAGCACCGTGACGCCGATGCGTTGGCCGCCGTTGGTCGCTATCTCGCCTTCCGCCACGTTGAGGACGAGGCGCCTTTCGCAACGGCGAAACAGCGGGTGGAACACGAGGCGCTGCTCGCGGCGTTGGCGGCAAACGCCGGCGTCCATGCGGCGGTGCCGCTCGCGATCGCGTCGGTCCATGCCGGACCGAGCGTGCTCGTACTGTCGGAGATAGACGGCCGCACGATCGGCGAAGAGGACGCGCCGAGTCTGGACGACGCGATCGCCACGGCCTTGTGGCAGGAGGTCGCGTTTCTGCGCACTGCGCGTATCGCGCACCGCCACTTGAGTCTTCAAAATGTGATGGTCGACGCCGATGGCCAGCCGTGGATCGTCGATTTCGGGTACGCGCAGGCCGGCGCGAGTGATCGCGCCCTCGCGCAGGACGTCGCGGAGCTCCTCGGCTCACTGGCGCTGGTCGTCGGTCCGCAACGCGCGGTCGATACCGCATTGGTCGCGCTCGGCAAACCTGCGGTGACAGAAGCCCTCCCACTGATCCAACCGCTCGCCCTTGCCACGAGGACGCGGCGCGCGCTCCGCCACCACCGCGGCCTCCTCGACGAGGTGCGCAACCACGCGACGGACGCGGTCGGTGCCGAGCACGTCAAGCTCGAGCCGCTCACGCGCGTGCGCCTGCGCTCGGTCCTGACCCTCGTCGGGATGCTCGCAGCGAGCTACCTCCTCTTGCCCCAGGTCGGCGAGTTCCACCGAACGTTCGACGCGGCCCGCCACGCCGAGCTCGGCTGGCTCGTCCTCGCGCTGCTCGCGTCGATCGGTACGTTCCTGGCGGCTGCGCTCTCCCTGTCGGGTGCCGTGCTCGTCCCACTGGCCTTTGGCCGCACGTTCCTGGGGCAACTGGCGAGCAGCTTCGCCAACAAGATCACACCGGCGGGCCTGGGCGGCATGGGCGTGAACGCCCGGTATCTCGAGCGCAACGGCGTGTCGAAGAGCGACGCGCTCGGTGCGGTCGCGCTCAACGGCACGGTCGGGTTCGTCGTGCACGTCGTCGCGCTCGTGCTGAGCGCGGTATTGCTCGGCCACACGGGGCTGCCCGCGGTGCATCTGCCGAGCGGTTGGGTGCTGCTCGTCGCGGCGGCAGTGTTGTCTTCGTTGCTGGGCATCGTGCTCGAGACATCGTTCGGTCGCAAGCATGTCCTCTTGCCGACCGAGCGTACGGGCCGCGACCTGCTCGCGGTCGCGCGCCGGCCGACGAAGGCCGTGCAGATGTTCGGTGGCGCGTTGCTCGTGCTCTCCTCGTACGTCGTCGCGCTCGGCTTCGCACTCACGGCCTTTCATGCGCACGCATCGTGGCTCGACGTGTCGACGGTCTACCTGGGCGGCAGCGCCGTTGCGTCGGCCGCGCCAACGCCGGGCAAGGTCGGCGCCGTGGAAGCCGCACTGATCGCCGGCCTGACCGGTGTGGGCATAGCAAGTGGACCGGCGGTGGCGGGCGTGCTGGCGTTCCGGCTGGCGACGTTCTGGCTGCCGATCATTCCCGGTTACCTTGCGTTCCACAACCTGACGAGGCGGGACCTGCTGTGAGTGTCGTGCATACGAGGAGGAACACGTGAGCAACGAACCGACGCTCGTGGTGCTCGGCGCATCGGGTGACCTCGCCAATCGCCTGTTGTTCCCGGCCCTGCGCTCGCTCGAGTCTCGCGAGCGGCTCGAAGACCTGAGGATCATCGGCTACGCGCGCCAGGAATGGACGACGGATCAGTTCCACGAGAACCTGCGCGCTGCGATCGACATCGGCACGGCCGACGTTGATCAGAAGTCCCTCGACAAGTTCATCGATCGCATCGACTTCCACGGTGGCGACCTGTCGGTCGAGTCGCTGCGCGGGCTGACCTCGGTCCTGAAGGGTTCGGCGATCTTCTACCTCGCGCTCCCTCCCGGCGTTTTCGCCGATGCGGCGGAAACGATCGCGAAGGCCGGCCTCGCCGACGAGACCAACGGTTTTCGCCGGCTCGTGATCGAGAAACCCTTCGGTACCGATCTCCAGAGCGCGCTCGCGCTCAACGAGCAGCTCCATACGCACTGGCGCGAAGACCAGATCTTCCGGATCGATCATTTCCTCGGCAAGGAGACGGTCCAGAACATGCTCGTGTTCCGGTTCGCGAACCGGTTCATCGAGCCGGTGCTCAAATCCGCTCACGTCGACGAGATCCAGATCACCGTGGCCGAAACGATCGGCGTCGAAGGCCGGTCGCGCTACTACGACGGCATCGGGGCGCTGCGCGACATGGTGCAGAACCACCTGATCCAGATGATGACGTTCGCGACGATGGAACCGCCCGCGCTCTGGGACGCGGAGATGATCCGCGACCACAAGG
>JAUZEM010000320.1 GCA_030839005.1 Actinomycetota bacterium
TGGTGTTCGAGCGCGTTCCCGAGCCCGAACATCACAGCCGCCAAGAGGGCGAAGACGATGGCGAGCGGGCTCTGCACGAACCGCACCTCCTCGCCACCCGGACCGAGTTTGCCGGTCACGCCACAATACGTCGGAGTTCGGACGGTCGATGCTGAGAGCCCGCACGTCTAGTGTTCCGCGCATGGCTGACGCGCGTAGGTTCCGTATGGGCCGGCTCGACCATGTACACATCCGTGTGCCGGACAGAACCGAGGCTGCTACCTGGTACGCAGAGCACCTCGGGTTCGAACCGGTCGAGAAGTACGACTTCTGGGCGACGGGCTTCGAAGGTGGTCCACTGCAAATCTCCGCCGATGGCGGAGCGACGACGCTGGCGTTGTTCGAAGCCGGCGACGGGCACCCGATGGTCGCTCAGGAGACTGGCGTGGCGTTCAGCGTCGACGCCGAGATGTTCATCTCCTTCACGCGGTCGCTGCCTGGTGAGATCAACAGTCCACTCGGTCGACCGCTCGTCCCGAACGACGTGATCGATTTCGACATGTGTTGGGCCTTCGATCTCGCGGACCCCTGGGGCAACCAATACGAGCTCAACTGCTACGACTACGACCGGATCAAGACCGATCTCATCGAGCCCGATGGGATCGCCGCCGTTCGCTACTGGCCACGTGAGTTGTACGAGGAGTACGCCAAGAGCTGATGAAGATGGCGAGCAGTCAGGTTGCGAACGCCAGTTAGGGTGACTCCGTGGAGGAAATCCTGACCGCGCTGGCGTCGCAGCACAGCGAACTCGCTGAAATTGTCGATGGGTGCACGAACGACGACTGGGAACGCCCGACGCGATGCGTTGGCTGGGACGTTGCCTCGGTCCTTGCGCACCTCGCACTCACCGACGAGTTCGCTACGGCAAGTGCGCGCGGCGAGCTCGATCGTTATGGCGACGGCGTTCTCGGTAGCCGTGAACACCAGACTGTCTCGGTCGATGCCGCGGCCGCCGCACAAGTCGATGCGGAGCGAGGCGCAGGCGGCGACGCGATACGACAACGTTGGCACGACGCGTCCGCAACCATGCGCGTCGCGCTCCAAGCAGGCGATCCTCATCAGCGCGTCACGTGGGTCGCCGGCAAACTCTCACTGCAAACCCTCGCGACCACGCGACTGTCGGAGTGTTGGATCCACACCGGCGACATCGCATCCGCGCTCGGCATCTCACTCCCGCCGACTGATCGATTGCGCTACATCGCTCGGCTCGCGTCGCGGACACTCCCGTACGCCTTCGAACGGGCCGACATGACCATGAACGGCCCGGTCGCGCTCGAGCTGATCGGACCAAACGGCGAACAATGGCGCTTCGATCCCGATCGGCCTGCGCTCACGACGATTCGAGGCTCCGCCGCCGAGTTCTGCGATGTCGCAGCCCGTCGCGTCGAACCGGCCGAAACCGATCTCGTCGCCACCGGCCCCGACGCGGCCGGCGTGCTCCAACTCGTGCGCACTTACGCGCTGTAGTCGAACGCGGTCGCCGAGCGTGGAGCGGCGATACTTCCGAGCGTGTGGATTTCACCGGTACCGCTTGATGTCGAACTGCGGGACGCGTACCTCCGCCGGCTCGGCCTGGACGCCGAGCCGCCGTCGGTCGAGGCGTTGCAGCAACTCCACCGCCGCCAGGTGGAACGCGTCCCGTACGAGACCATGTGGATACATGCGGGCGAAGCATGGGGCATCGACCCGCTCGAATCAGTGAAGCGCGTCGCGCGACATGGTCGCGGCGGGTACTGCTACCACTTGAACGGCGCGTTGGGTGCGCTGTTGCGGTCACTCGGCTATGCAGTCAGCGGGCATGTCGGAGGTGTCCACGGTCCGGCTGGGCCGGACGCGGAGTCGGCGGGTAACCATCTCGTCCTCATGATCAGCGACCTGCCGACGGATGAGAACCCTTCGGGCAGTGGTATGTCGATGCCGGGCTCGGTGATGCGTTACACGAGGCGTTGCCGCTGCTGGCAGGCGTGCACGAGCAGGAGCCGTTCCGTCTGGTGCTCGACGAACCCCAAGACCGCGACGGTGAGTGGCATTTGACGCATGACCCGGCGGGCGGGTTCGCCGGCATGAGTTGGAAGACGACCGATGCGGAACTGGGCGACTTCGCGACCAAGCATCAATGGCTGTCGACGTCGCCCGACTCGGGCTTCGTGCAAGTCGCCATGGCCGAGCGCCGCGACGCCAGCGGCGTCGACGTCATACGCGGGCTCGTCCTGACCCGCATCGGTAACGGCGCCGGATCGCGCGAACCGCTGACCGAACGAAACGAGTGGTTCGCAGCGCTCGCCGACGTCTTCGATCTTCGCTTCGACGGCAGCACACCGGAAACGCTCGACCATCTCTGGAACCGGGTCCTTGCCGGACACCACGCGTGGGAGGCCGCCGGTCGACCGTGACCCGGAGTTCCCGTCCAGCCGTTACGAACAAGCCGAGGCGATCACTCCCGGTTCACGCGCGCAGACGCCTACTCGGCGCCGACGACCTTGAAGTCCTTGCCGACGAAGACGTGGTGCGGCCAGTTGACGCCGATCATGTGGACGTTGTATTCGCCGTCGCTCAGCAGCACGACCCGGTTGACGGTGCCTCCCGGGTAGGCGGCCAGCGCCGCGGCCTTGGCCTTGTCCGCGGCTGTTCCTGTGACGATCGTGCCCGTCCCGGGACTGAAGTTGGCCGGAACCTGACCGACTGTCTTGGACGCGCCGGTTTGACCGGGCTGGAACGGGATGACCTTCGGCGCGTTGGCCGCGTTCGCCGTAGCTGACGCGCCGTTGTTCGAGCTCGCATCGGCGATCGCATAGCCACCGATCGCAAACGCAATGGCTGCGGCCGCGATCGACATTGTGAGCTTTCCCTTGTTCAAAATTTTGTGCTTGACGTTCATGGTGGTCCGTGCCTTGCATCGTTGGATTCGTTGTCGCTGCCAGTATGCGATCAGACCATGAGGGCCCCCTGGCAAGAGCCGAAGAGTCAGCCTGTGAACGTTCAAGAAGTCGGTAAGAAGGTACGAAGCACGGTCGGAGGCTGAGACCGCGGCGACGCGCGATCCGCGGGGCGAACGTCGGACTCGTGGCCGCCGCGCTTGTCGCCAGTGCCGTCGCGATCGCATGCAACGCCGAAAAACGCCCGGAGGCCTGACGCGACTGAGGGATGTCACGCCTGCGCGTGGCATCCCTCAGTCGATGTAGGAGCGGGTGGACCCGCTCTTGCTAGTGCTGCGCGGCCCGGCGCCGGCGCCGGCTCATGGCCATCGTCCCGCCCGCCATCATGAGCACGAGCGCGAGTGCCGCGAGTGCGCCTGCGCTCGAACCAGTGAACGGCAACGGCCCCGGCGGCGGCGGTGGTGTCGGGGCGATCGTGGTCGACGTCGACGTGGTCGTCGTCGTCCCCTGAATGACGACCGACGACGGTGCGATGACCGAGATGGTCGCGGTCGCGTGGACCGGTGTGCCGTTCGTCGTCGACGCAGTCGCCGTGTTCGGGTAGTCGCCGACACTCGCGCTCGTCGTCGCGCTGGTGACGTGCACCGACGCCGACGCACCAGGAGCGAGGTCGCCGAACGCACACGCAAGCGTCTGGTTCGGAGCCGAGCCGGTGATCGAGCAGGTCCCCGGACCGGCGTAGGCCGGGTCGATCGACCAGCTCACACCGGCGTGTCCGGGCAGCGGATCCGAGAGGGTCGCCGAACGGGCGATCCCCGTGCCGGCAGCCTTGCTGTTGGCGACGTTGATCGTGAAGCCGATCGGATCGCCGGCCGTGACCTGCGCCGCGTCCGCGACCTTCGTGATCGACAGCGCCGGCGGTTGCACGACGATGGTCGCCGACGAGTCGACCGGCGGGTGGTTGTCCGCGGTCGCTGTCGCCTTGTTGGGATACGTCCCGCCGCTCGCCGCGGTGGTCGTGCTCGCGATGTGGACCGAGTTCGACGCACCCGGTGCCATGTCACCGAACGCGCAGTTCAGCGTCTGGCTGGGCGCCGAGCCCGAGATCGAGCACGTTCCGGCATCGGCGTAGGCAGGGTTGATCGCCCAGCTGACACCGTCGCCGGCCGGCAGCGGGTCCGACAGCGTCACCGCCTTCGCGGTGCCCGTTCCTTCCGCACCCGAGTTCGACACCTTCACGGTGAACCCGATCGGGTCGCCCGTGCTCACCGGCGACGCGTCGGCCGTCTTCAGGATCGCGAGGTCCGGGCAGTTCACCGTCTCGGATGCCCGAGCCGGCTCCACCACCGAGTTGTTGGTCGCCTCGATGGTCGCCTCGTTGTCGTACGTCGCGCAGCTCGTGAACGACGTGGCCGCCGTCAGATGCACCGTCAGGCTCGTGTCCGCGGCCATGCCGATCGGCTGACCCACCAGCGTCAGCTGCTGGGAACCGTCGGCACCCGTGATCGCGAACGACGACGCGTCGCCGAACGAGTTGTCGATCGTCCAGTGCACCGGCGTATCCGCGTTGCCACCCGGCAGCGCGTCCGTCAACGTCACGTCAGTCGCGTTCCCGGGGCCCGGGTTCGAGACCGTGACCTTGAACCCGATGGACGATCCGGCCGAGACCGGCACCTCATGATCCGCGGTCTTGACGATCGCGAGGTGCGGGCAGTCGACGGTCTCCGTCGCCAACTGGTGATCCGAACCATCGTTGGCGGTTGTGACCGTTGCGGTGTTGTCGTACGTCGCGCAGCTGGTGCTCGACGTCGCCGCCGTCACATGCACCATCAGGCTCGCGCCCGCGGCCATGCTGATCGGCTGACCCGCCAGCGTCAGATGCTGGGAACCGTCGGCACCCGTGATCGCAAACGACGAGGGATCGCCGGTCGTGCCGTCGATCGTCCAGTGCACCGGTGTGCCCGCGTTGCCACCCGGCAACGCATCCGTCAACGTCACACCCGACGCGTTCCCGAGTCCGGGGTTCGACACCGTGACCGTGAACCCGATCGGCGTTCCCGCCGACACCGGTCCCTGATGATCCGGAGTCTTGTTCACGTCGATGCGTGGGCAGTTCACCGTCTCCAACGCCTGATGCGAATCCGAACCGTCGTTCGAGGTGGTGACCGAAGCGGTGTTGTCGTACGCCGCGCAGCTCGTGCTCGACGTCGCCGCCGTCACGTGCACCATCAGGCTCGCGCCCGACGCCATGCTGATCGGCTGACCCGCCAAGGTCAGATGCTGGGAACCATCGGCCCCCGTGATCGCGAACGCCGCCGGATTTCCGGTTGAGCCGTCGATCGTCCAGTGCACCGGTGTCGCCGCGTTGCCACCCGGCAACGCGTCCGTCAGCGTCACACCGGCCGCGGTACCGAGGCCGGAGTTCGACACCGTGACCGTGAACCCGATCGGCGTTCCCGCCGAAACCGACACTGCATCCGCGGTCTTGTTCACATGGATGACCGGCGGGGAGACGGTGAGCACCTCGGCGCCACACGCACTCGCGACGCCGTTGTTCTGACCGCCCGAGGCGGTATCGCCGCTATACGTGGCCGTCCAGTAGTAGGTGCCCGCCGCGAGAGGCGTGATCGCGTCGGACGTCGGAAGGACCAGATTGCCGTTTACCGACGAACCGTCGATCGTCTTGGTGCTCGTGCTGCCGACCTGCGTCGTGCAGTTCGCGTCGGAGAAGAGCTTGTACTCGACCGTGCCACCCACGTGCGCGGCCGCACCGTGCAAGGTCGCGGTGTCGGTGACACTCGCGCCGAGCCCGACCGTGATGTTCGCGCCCGACGTCACGCCTGCCGACGCCTGCGAGGTGGTGATGGTCGGCGACTTGCAGTTCGAGAACGCCACCGGTCCCGCGAAGTCCTTCAGGACCGAGGTGAACGAGGGTGACGAGCGGGTGTGCGGCAAGAAGGTGCTGATGCAACCGGTGAAGCCGGCCGCGGTGAGGTCGATGCCGCCTTCCATGAACGCGTTGGCGAGCAGCGTGGGCGTGCCCGTGCCGCTGCCATCGCGGCAGACCCAGCCACCGCACGTGATGTTGGCGGCGTTCACGCCGAACGAGGAGACCGAGTTCGACACGGCGACGTATTGGGGATCGCCGCTGCCCGGATTGCCGTTGGCGGCCGGGTCACAGATCGTGGCGTCCTTGGCGGCGTCGTAGCCGGCGGTACCGGGCGCCTTGCCGTTGCACGACCACGAGTACAGCTGGTAGCCGCTGAGGGCACCACCGTTCGTGAAGTCGGTCGACAGGAGCAAGTCCCGCTGGGTGCGGTGGCCGCTCATGGTGCCGGCTGCGCACGGGTTCGGAATGTTGAGTGACGCCTGCAGGAACTCGAAGTCGATGTGGCTGGACCCGTTGTTCACGATGCGCTCGCCGCCGAAGAAGACCTCGTTGGCGGACGCCGTGTTGTGCGAGATCGCGTAGACGTTGGACACGTCGTCCTTGGGCGGGTTGTTCCCCGACGTTCCGTAGGTGAACGTGTTCAGCTGGCCGTTGTTGGTCTCCGAACCGGCTCCGGCGAACGTCGTCGGGTCGCCGTTCACCGTGGCACCGCCGCACGAGAACGAGTCACTCGAGAGCGGGTCGGCCATGAACGCGCTGGAGTCCATCGTCCCGGACGCCTTGAGCGCGAGCCCGGCCGCGGTCAGGCCCGGCGCGGTGGGAGGCTTCGTGCTCCCGTTGTAGACGCCGCCGTCGAAGAGTCCTTGCGACCCCGCCCGCGACCAAGTGCTACCGACCACGTTCGACGACGTGAGCGCGCCGTTGTTGGCCCAGTCGACCAATCCGGCCGCCGACGTCGCGACGTCGTGATTCTGGTAGTCGAAGAAGTTCGTGGAGAGCGCCGCGGAGGCGGGTTGCACCAGCGCGGGTACAACGGCCTGACCGACGACCAAGGTCGTGCTCAGTGCGGCGAAAAGAAGTCGCGGCGTACGCCGCGACAGCATTGAGGTGCGCGCGAAGCGCGTGATCCATGACTGCCCACCCACCGGGTGCCTCCCAATTACGGTAAAGGCCGGTCGAGCCCGCCCTTACAAACGTGTCCCAGAAATGCGCTCGGGAATCCGAGACGCCACGTGCCCACCTACTCACTTAGAGTGGCAACTATACGAAGATATCCCCAGTTCGTCAAACAAATGCTCAAGATTTGGGCGCCAAAAGCCGACAAAGGCCCCGCTGGCCAGGATATGCCCTGTAGAACGCAATCGCCACTTGACGCAAAATCCGCTCGACGACCTCGGAAGCAGACGACCGTCGGGAGCGCAGGACCGGTCCGCGAGCGGACGCTCAACTGCGGTTCGGCCAGAGATCGACCGGCCCGCTGACGTAGCCGGCGGCGGCGCGCATCGCCTCGCCCCACGGCCGCGCCAGCTCGAGAACCGCGTCGACGTCGTCGCCGAGCGCCGCGATCGCCGGCCTCATCGCACGATCGGTCGCATGTTCCATTGCCTCCCGCTCGGCGCGCCCCGTCCGGGTGAGCGCCTCGGCGTCGTCGAGCCAGCCGCGATCCCGGAGGCGGGCGGCGGCATCGTCGAGCTCAGTGTCGTTCCATCCGCGCGTACGGATATAGGTGCGGAGCGGGAGGCCCATGTACGCCTCGGTGAGCAGGCCGATCTCGGTCGCGTCGACTCCCGCCGTCGACCACGCGCAGACATGAGCGTCGCCGCGGTGCTCGCGCAACATGTCACCGAGATGGAAGAGGCGAGTCCACGGGTCGTTCGGATCGTCCCACTGCGCGCGCAAACCCGAAAAGAGCGGGCGTCCGGGCTCCGCCAGCGGCTCGACCGCACGTTCCAACAGCGCAGCCACGCGGGCGACCTCGGCATCGGCCGGTCCGCACACCCGTTCGAGCTGCGCGACGGCGCCGGCGCGGCGCGCCGCGAAGATCGTCGCGGCATCCGTGTGGGTCCAGCCGAGCCGCACACCGGCCACGACGACAGCCGGCTTGAACACACCGAAGGCCGAGGCCACGACCTCGGGCTCGACCTGGCCGAGCAACGATCCCCGGCTCGTGAAGTAGGCCGGTCCGTCGGGAGCCGCGACGCCCTTGCCGAAGGAACCGGGGCTCGGATCGAAACCGAGCTTCTCGTAGGCCTCGTGACACTCGGGCGAGAAGAACACCTGCCCGATGACGGGCTCGAGCGTGGCGGCGAGCGAGCGGGCCCGGCGCCGCAGAATCTCATCGTTCATCGCCGGAGTCTCGCCGTACGTCCCTCGGGCGCGCCACACCGCGTCCGCGGAGCTGCGCGTACGCTGCGCGGTCGTGACCGATGAGCTTGCCCAGTTCGACGCCACCGCCCAGGCCCAGCTCGTCGCTCGTGGCGCGCTCTCGGCGCGCGATCTCGTCGACGCCGCGATCGAACGTATCGAGCGGGTCGACGACCGGCTCAACGCGGTCATCCACCGGCGCTTCGAACGCGCGCGCGACGAGGCACCCCAGGTGAGCGGGCCGTTCGCAGGCGTGCCCTTCCTCGAGAAGGACGCGGTGTGTCATACCGCCGGCGATCCCTTCCATGTCGGCATGCAAGTGCTGAAGGACGCCGGTTGGGTAGAGCGCGAGGACACGTGGCTGGCGGCGCGCTTTCGGTCCGCGGGCTTCGTGTTCGTGGGCAAGACCAACACCCCTGAGCTCGCGACCAGCCTCACGACCGAACCGCTCGCCTACGGTCCGACCCGCAACCCCTGGGACGACACGCGCAGCGCGGGCGGCTCGAGCGGCGGCTCGGCGGCGGCAGTCGCCGCGGGTCTGGTGCCGGTCGCCCACGGCAACGACATGGGCGGATCGATCCGGTTTCCGGCCGGCATGTGCGGGATCGTCGGACTCAAACCGACGCGGGCGCGCACCACCCTCGGACCCGACTTCGGCGAGTACTGGGGTCCGCTGACCCACGAGTTCGTGCTCACGCGAACGATTCGAGACACCGCGGCGGTGCTCGACGCGGTGGCCGGCGCCGCACCCGGCGACCCGTACACGGCGCCGGCGCCCCTCCGTCCGTACCGAGACGAGGTCGGTGCGCCGGTCGGTCGGCTGCGCGTCGGGGTCCGGACGGAGACCCTCGACGGGGAAGCGTCGCATCCCGACGTCGTGCGCGCGGTCGAGTCGAGCGCGCAACTCCTCGACGATCTCGGCCACGACGTCGACACGGCCGCGATCCCCGCGCTCGACAACAGCTACGGCGGCGCGTTCGCGACGGTGCTGTCGACCGCAGTCGCTCGCGACATCGCGCGGTGGAGCGCCCGACTCGGCCGCGATATCACCGGCGAGGTCGAGCCGATGAACGCGTTTTTTGCCGCGGTCGGCGCGCAGACATCGGGCGTTGAGTACGTCGCCGCGATGGAGGATCTCCAGGCGTGGACGCGGCGCGTGGCGCCCTGGTGGGTCGATCACGACCTTCTCGTGGTGCCGACGAGCCCCGATCCGCCGGTCCGCCTGGGTGAGCTCGCGCCGACGAATCCCGATCCCGACGTCGGGGTTCGGATGAGCCGCCTCGCGACCTTCACCGCCCCGTTCGACGTGACCGGCCAGCCGGCGATATCGCTGCCCCTCCACTGGAACGGCGAAGGATTGCCCATCGGAGTGCAGCTGGTCGCCGCGTACGGGCGCGAGGACGTCCTGCTACGCGTGGCGGCCCAGCTCGAACAGGCCCGCCCGTGGAATGATCGACGTCCACCCATCTGCGCGTAACCAACGGCGCCGCGCGATCCGTGAGGGCGTTACTTGTTGATGATCGCGCCGAGGCCCGCGACCATCACGACGAAACCGACGACGAGGTAGGCGACCGTTCGGGCCAGGGGTGCCTGGGGCAGGTCGCGGTCGTCCGACCGCCGGTTGCCGCGCACCGGGCTGCCCGGTCGGCTGCGTGCCACCGTCTTGCGGGCCGTGGTCTCCGCGTCGGCGCGGCGCCGGTACAGCGCGAACGCGTTGGCGACGAACAGGGCAGCACCCAACGCGAAGAGCAACTCGCGGAGCACCCCGTCATAGAAGCTGCCGGACGACCCGAGGATCGGAACCATCAACGCCCGAGGGTATCGGGACGAACGGTTGCCACTCGAGCGATCGTGACAGACTCGCCGGATGCGGTTGCTCGTGGCGCGCTGCTCCGTGACCTACGAAGGCCGGCTCGGCGCCCGGCTCGCGCCGGCGATCCGGCTCGTGTTGTGCAAGGCCGACGGGTCGATCGCGATCCACTCCGACACCAAGGCCTACAAGCCGTTGAACTGGATGAACCCGCCGTGCACGATCGAGGAATCGGGCGACGCGATCGTCGCGCGCACGCCCAAGGGCGAGACGCTGCGCATCGAGCTGCACGAGATCCTGCAGGACACCACGCTCGTGCTCGGCGACGACTTCGGACTCGAGAAAGACGGTGTCGAAGCCGAGCTCCAGAGGCTGATCGCGGCGCGCGTCGCCGCCCTGCGCGACGACCTCACGCTGGTGCGGCGCGAGTACCCGACCGACATCGGCCCGATTGACCTGCTGTGTCGAGACGGCGACGGCCGCGCGGTCGTGATCGAGGTGAAGCGCGTCGGAGACATCTCCGGCGTCGACCAGCTGCTGCGGTACCAGGAGCGCCTCGACCGCGACCCGCAGTTCGCCCCGACGCGGGGCCTGTTCGTCGCCCAGCAGATCAAACCGCAGGCCAAGGTCTACGCCGAGAGCAAGGGGGTGGCCTGCATCCAGATCGATCTCGACCGGCTACGGGGCGCGATCGATCCCGACCTCACGCTCTTCTGAGCCGCCGACTCGCCGATTGGAACAGACGTGCGCGCGGTGCTCCTTCTCCAGTGCCCGGACGAGCCCGGCATCGTCGCCGCGGTCGGTACGTTCGTGGCCGGCGCCGGCGGCAACATCGTCGAAGCCGACCAGCACTCCGACCCCGCGGCCGGGCTCTTCCTGCAACGCGTCGAGTTCGACGTCGACGCGACCCGCGGCGACCTCGCCGCCGCGTTCACACCGATCGCCGAGCGATTCGACATGCGATGGGATGTCCACGATCTCGGCGAGCGGCCACGGGTCGCGCTCCTCGCGTCGCGGCAAGGGCACTGTCTCGGAGATCTCCTCGTGCGCTTCCACCTCGGCGAGATTCCCGGAGAGGTGGTACTCGTCGCGTCGAACCACGACACGCAGGGCGGTCTGGTCTCACGGTTCGGCTTGCCCTTCCACGCCTTGCCGGTGCACGCGGGCGATCGCGAGGCCCAGGCGCGGGCACTGGGCGCGCTCTTGCAGGAGCACCGGCCCGACGTCGTCGTGCTCGCTCGCTACATGCTCGTGCTCCCGGCTTGGCTGGTGGAACCGTGGCGAGAGCGGATGATCAACATCCATCACTCGTTCCTTCCCTCGTTCGCGGGCGCACGACCGTACGTACAAGCCCACGAGCGGGGGGTGAAGGTCATCGGCGCGACCGCGCACTACGTCACGGCCGAGCTCGACGAGGGTCCGATCATCGCGCAGCAGGTGATGCCCGTCTCCCACCGCGACGATCCCGCGCGCCTCGAACGCCGCGGTCGTGATCTCGAAGCCGTCGTGCTCGCGGAGGCGCTGCGGCTCCACCTCGAGCACCGTGTGATCGTGTACGGCCGCCGTACCGCGGTGTTCGACTGAGCCGGGCTACTCGCGCGCCGCGTTCTCGAACGTCGTGTAGTCGGCGTGGAACACGAGCTTGGTCTGTCCGACCGGTCCGTTGCGGTGCTTGGCGACGATGATCTCCGCCAGACCGCGCTGATCGGACTCCGGGTTGTAGTACTCGTCGCGGTAGATGAAGAGCACGACGTCGGCATCTTGTTCGATGCTGTTGTGCACGACGATGTCGCCGGCCACGAAGTTGTGCGTGCCCGTGACGGTCGCGTCGAACACCGGCGCTTCGCCGCGCGGCTCGATCCCGACGATCTCGTCCCACAGCACGTCGCTCGTGCCGAGATCGGCGAGGAACGCATCGGGCAGCGCCTCCGCGATGCGACGCATGAGCGAGCGTGACACGCCCTGCTCGTACACCCGGTGGCAGCCGCCGGCCGCCTCGCCGAGCCGCTCGACCAGATCGTGGGCGCGCAGCGAGCCGTTGACGAGCAAGCCCTTGCGCTCGATGTAGTCCCACACCTCGCGCGGGATGGCATCACGGCGAGGATCGACCTCGGGACCGCCGAGCCGGGACGACGCCACGGACATGCCGACCGCGAGGTCGGCGAGGTGCGCCCAGCCGTCGAGCGTCAAGAAGGGATGGTTCGCGCTCGCCGTAACCTTCCGGCCCGAGGCGAGCTGCAGCTCGAACACACGCTTGACGCCGCTTCGGAAGACGCGCGTCATCACTCCGGGAACGAGTCGAAGATGCTCGTCGAGCGTGAGCACCTCGACGTCGCGAGCGTTGTGCTCGTGCAGCGTTCCCAACGTCGCGGAGCTGCCGTCGGCAAGCGTGACGACGGTCTCGGCCGTGAGACAGCCGGACTCGCGCAGGTCGGCGAGCATCGGCCGCTTGTCCTGGCGGTACTCGAGCTGGCGGTTGAGCTGGGAGAGTGTCACAACCGGCGCTTCGAGCTCGCGGGCGAGGATCTTCAGACCGCGCGACAGCTCCGACACCTCGACCTGACGGTTCTCGGAGCGGCGCGGCGACGCCATCAGCTGGAGGTAGTCGACGACGATCAGGCCGAGGTCGCCGTAGCGCGCCTTGATGCGCCGCGCCTTCGCGCGCATCTCCATCACGGTGCAATGGGGGTTGTCGTCGATGAAGAACGGGGCCTCCGCGAGGCGGCCGACCGCCTGGTTGACACGCGGCCACTCGTGCTCGGAGAGCTTTCCGGTCTGCAGCTTGCGCGACGGCACGCGCGCCTCGGCGGCGAGCAGGCGCTTCGTGAGCTCGAGGTGTCCCATCTCCATCGAGAAGAACAGCACCGGCTTGCGGCCGTGCAACGCGACGTGCTGGGCCATGCCGAGCGCCAACGACGTCTTTCCCTGACCGGGTCGGGCGGCGACGACCGTGAGCGTCGACGGCTGCATGCCCAACAGCAGCGAATCGAGGTCGCGGTACCCGGTCGCGGTACCGACGATGTCGTCCTGTCGGTCGTACAACGCCTCCAATTGGTTCATCGTCTGCTCGAGCGCGGGATACAGCGCGACGAGCGTGTCGGCCACCCGTCGCTCGGCGACCTCGAAGATCGCGGCTTCGGCGCGATCGAGCGTGTCGTCGACCGCGTCCTCCGCGGTGTAGGCCATCTCCTGGATGCCGCCGGCGGTCTCGATCAGGCGGCGCAGCATCGCAAGCTCCGCCACGATTTGCGCGTAGTGCTGCGCGTTCGCCGACGCGGGGGTGGCGGCCTGGATTCGCACCAACGTCTGGCGTCCGCCGAGCTGATCGAGCCGGCTCGCGCGCCGCAGCTCCTCGGCGACCGTCACCGGATCGACGGGCTCGCCGCGGCTGTGCAACCCGTACGCGGCTTCGAAGATCGCGCCGTGCGCGGGCTTGTAGAAGTCGTGCGCCTCGAGCCGTGCCTCGACCGCGGCGGTGATCGCCTCGCGGCTCAGCATCATCGCGCCGAGGAGCGACTCTTCGGCTTCGAGGTTGTGCGGGGGTATGCGCGCGCCGTTGGCTCGACGTCGCGCGTCCTCGATCGAGACCATCGTCGCTACCTCCCTCCCAGAAGAATCGGGACCTTGGCACGCAACAGCTGTGGAGTTGAAGAGGACAAGCCTGTGAATTGCGGCGGCTCGGCGGGGGATATCTCTCGATCCACAACCTTGTGGACAATGGCATGGAGGTGCGCCATCAACGGGAGCACTCCCGACGCGGCCGCTCCGACCGGAATCGCCGCTGGCAGGCGGGTGACGAGGGGTTGGCGACGGGGACCGACGCGCCGTCGCGCCGTCCCGCGCCGATCACCTCGCGCGCCGCCGAGTTGTGGATATCGCCGGATATCCACAGCGGAAACCCCGGAAAAGAACCGGCTGCGCGGCCCCGTGCAAATAACACGTTTGTGATTCTCGCGGACGGGCACCTGCGAACCAGGGACCGACCCGCGCGGACCACCGAGGATCAGCCGGCCGCTTCGACCTCGACATGGACGGTCGCCACCACGTCGTGATGCAGGCGTACCTGCACGTCGATGCCACCGAGCTCTTTCAGAGGCTCCTCGAGCGCGAGCTTGCGCCGGTCGATCTCGGCACCGGTTTGTTTCTGCACCGCCTCGGCGATGTCGGTCGCGGTCACCGAGCCGAACAGGCGACCCTCGCCTCCGGCTCGCGCCTTGATCGTGATCGTGCGTCCCTCGAACTGTGCGGCGAGCGCCTGCGCGCTCTCGCGCTCGCGCCGCTCGCGCGCCTCGCGATTGCGCCGCATCGCGTCGGCCTGCTTCTGACTTCCCGCCGATGCCTTCAGCGCGAGCCCGCGCGGAACGAGATAGTTGCGGGCGTAGCCGTCGGCGACATCGACGAGATCACCCTTCTGGCCCAGGTTTTCGACATCGTCGCGAAGTACGACTCTCACGCGGCTGCGACCTCCGACCGATTCCGTCCCGTCATTCCTCGCTGCCCTCGGCGCTCGTCGCGTCGTCCGCCACGAACTCGTCGGCGGTGAACTCGTCGGCCAGATCCCGGTCGAGACCGGCCTCGTCGAGACGCGGGCTCTCGTTCGCTTCCACCGGACCCGGAATCTCGCGCAACTCGCCCTCGCGGTCGCCACGATCGCCGCGATCTCCCCGCTCGCCGCGATCGCGCCGGCCCTTCGATCGCTGCGTCACCTGGCGCACGCTGTACGGCAGCAACGCCATCTCGCGCGCGACGCGGATCGCCCGCGCAACCGCGACCTGCTGCTGCTGGGTGTTGCCCGTGACCCGGCGCGCCCGGACCTTGGCGCGCTCCGACATGAATCGACGCAACAAGTTGACGTCCTTGTAGTCGATCCAGTCGATGCTCTCGGTGATCAGGATCGACGTCTTCTTCTTGATCGGGCGCCGCTCCTTGCCGGGGGGCGCCTTCTTCTCTCGGCGTTGTGCCATTTAGATGTCCTGTCGGGTCAGAACGGCTCTTCGCCGTAGTCGTCGTAGTTGCCGTCGCCGGCCGGCGTCGTGGACGGCGCAGTGGACGGCGCCGGTGCCGGCCGGCGGGACGGGCCGCCGCCCCCGTCTCCCGGCCCGCTGCGCTCGACCTTGTGCACCTCCGCCGTCGCGAAGCGAAGACTCGGCGCGACGTCGTCGGCGACGATCTCGACGACCGAACGCTTCTCGCCGGCCTCGGTCTCCCAGCTGCGCTGCTCGAGCCGCCCGCTGACCACGACCCGCGAGCCCTTGGTCAAGGACGCGCCAACGTTCTCGGCGAGCTGGCGCCACGCGACGACGTTGAAGAAGCTGGTCTGCTCCTCCCACTCCTGGCTCTGCTGGTTTCGCCAAGAGCGGTTCACCGCGACCCCGAAGGTGACCTTCGAGATGCCACTCGGCGTGTAACGCATCTCCGGATCGCGAGTGATGTTGCCGGAGATCGTGATGCTGTTCGAGTCGGTTGCCATGTCGCTACTCCCTATGCCTACTGCCCGCCGAGGCGCCGGCAGCCTTCGGAGGTCCGTAGACCTTCTCCGGGATGCGTAACACCATGTGGCGGATCACTTCATCTGCCAGGGAGAGCGTTCGGTGCAACTCCTCCATCGCCTGCGGTTCGGCTCGGGCCTGGAGCACTACGTAGTACCCGTCGGCCTTGTGCCTGATCTCGTAGGCGAGACGGCGTTTGCCCCAGAAGTCGACATGGCCGCGCTCCGCGCCCTTCGACTCGATGAGCTGGAGCCACCGCTCCACGGAAGCCCGGATCGTCTCCTCTTCCAGGTCCGCATCGATGATGATCATGACTTCGTACGGACGCGTCATGCGCCAGTACCTCCTTCGGACCGCACGGTCTTCGCCCTGCGGGCCCCGTTACCCGCCGGAGGGCCGGCGCCGCGGGGGCAGGATCTCGGTTGTCTGAACCGATGGAAGCTACCAGATCGCCTCGACTCGGCCTATCGGTGACGACGCTACAAGAGCGGTGAGACACTCACCGCTGCCCACTCGTGTCGCATGCCGCAGGCTCAGGCCGCGCACGCTCCGAGGGCACCGGACGCCGACGCCGAACCCGCCGGCTGCTCGAGCGCGTAGCGGTATCGTGCTTTGCTCGCGTACACCGGACAGGTCGCGTCGGTCCCGTCGGGACACGGTGTCATCCGGGCTCGGTCGACGGGAACGCCCCGGGCCGAGAAGAACGTGATGTCGAGCGGTGCCGGTGTACCGGCCATCGTGAACCGAGACGCCGAGTCGCCGGGGTAGACGAACAGCATTCCCTGGTACGGCGCGAGCGACCGCACGCCCCGCAGCCCCTGCACGCGCTGGCTCGCGGACGAGGCGACGAGCACGCGCAGACAGCGCAAGTCGACCGCCACCCGCGTCTCGGAGAATTCGGCGAACGGCGCCGGGGCCGGTCGCGTGACCGCGAATTCCAGACGTCCGACGCCACTCTCGTCCGAACGGATCCGGACGACGAGGACGATCATTGCCGCGAGCGCGCCGAGCGCGACGACGAACGCCACGGCGACGCGGACCCTCGCCGGTACCTGCACCCGCACCGCGCTATTGCGCGAGCTCGGGTTCGGCCTCGCCGCCGTACAAGCCGAGCGCGTCGGCCATGCGATCCGTCATGTGGTACGTCTCCGCGCTCGCGGGATACGTCCCCGCACGCACGTCGGCGCAAAAACGCTGAATCGACTCGGTCGCGAGCAGCTCCAATGCTGCGTACGCCCGGACGAACTTCGGTGCACGATGGTCCGGACCGGCGAACCCGAGCAGGTCGTGCCAGACGAGCACCTGCCCGTCGCAGTGCCGGCCCGCGCCGATACCGATGGTCGGCACGGTCACGGACTCGGTGATCACGCGCGCGACCGCATCCGGCACGCACTCGAGCACGATCGCGAAGCATCCGGCTTCGGCGAGGGCGCACGCGTCGTCGGCCAGTGCCTTCGCGGCGTCGAGCTCCTTGCCCTGCACCTTGAAGCCGCCGAGAGCATGGATCGACTGCGGGGTCAGTCCGATGTGACCCATCACCGGGATCTCGGCGTCGAGGATCGCGTGGACCGCGTCGAGTCGTTTGCGCCCGCCTTCGAGCTTCACCGCGCCCGCACCCGCGCGCACCAGGCGGGCCGCGTTGTGCACGGTCTCCGCGGTGCTCACGTGGTAGCTGAGCCACGGAAGGTCGGCCACGACGAGGGCACGCGGCCGCGTGCGCGCCACCGCGCCGACGTGGTGCGCCATGTCGTCGGTCGTGACCTGCAAGGTGTCGTCGTATCCGAGCACGACCATCGCGACCGAGTCGCCGACCAGGATCAGGTCGACCCCCGCGCCGTCGACGGTGCGCGCCGAGGGCGCGTCGTACGCGGTCACCATGACCAAAGGAGTGCCGTCTCCCTTGCGGGCCACGACCCCGGGCGCGGTCACACGTCCCGCCGAGCTTTTGGGCGCCGAGCTTGCGGTCATCTCCGCTACCTCCACCGTCCAGGGCTCGTTCGGCTCCCGGCGGTCCCGTCAGCGTAACCGGCGGACGCGCACCCCCACCAACGGATCGGGCCAACGGATCAGGCCACGGATCGATTCGCCGCGGAGCGGGGTGATCCGTCTGTACGGGGCCGTCCGTCGTCGGAGAGACTGCACGGATGTCCGCCCGCGTGTGCGAGAACTGCGGGATCCTCGACGACGAGCTCGTGCTCGTCCGCCGTGTCTATGTCGTTCCGCCGTCGTGGGACACGCCCGGGTCGCAGACGGTCATCGCCGAGCCCGAGCTGTGGTGCATCTCGTGCATCTCGCAATACCCGTGCGAGATCGTCGACGATTGACCCGGCGAAGGAACCTGCGGACTACCTCAGCTCGCGTGCAGGCGCCCGTGAAGCGACTGCCGGCGGAGGTGGTTCCAGCGGCACTCGACGCAGACCTCGACGTCGTAGCACGCGAATTCGTCGCACGACGCGCCCAGCTTGCGCAGCTCCGCCTGATTGCTGATCGCCCGACCGTTTGCCTGCTTCAGCTTCTCGCCGTAGACGTACGAGACGAGCCGCAGGTTCGTCTCGCCGCACACCGGGCATTCGTCGTCGATGTCGGTGCCGATGAACTGCGCGGCTCGGATCAGCTCCGGATGGGCGTCGCACACGTCGAGGCGGGTGAGCGTCCCCCGCCGGAAATCGCGCAGAACCGCACGGCGGGCCAGTGCGTAGTCGGTGACGCTCGACATCGCCGCAAAGTGTAGGTGCGTGCCCGCGCGAATCGAATCGCACATCGAACCGCACTGGGCGCCCCCGGGACCGCCGGAACGCATCGGTGCGCGTCGATCCGATCCTGCTTCGCCACCTCGATCGCCGCGCCCGGACGGAGCGCTGCCGGTGCTTGTATCGATATATCGATTCGATATATCGTGCCTCTATGTTGGAACTCGCGGTCCTCGGGTTGCTCGCCGAGCAGCCGCGCCACGGCTACGACCTGAAGAAGCGGCTGTCGGAGACGCTGGGCCCGCTCTGGGGCATCTCGTTCGGGTCGCTGTACCCGGCGCTGCGCCG
>JAUZEM010000363.1 GCA_030839005.1 Actinomycetota bacterium
CGTCGCCTCCATCTCGGCCGGACGTTCCCTCACTCAGGCGGTCAATGCGCTTGCCGCGACCGGCCCGCCCGCGCTGCGAGAGGCATTCGCGCGCTTTCCCGAGCTCGCGCGCGTTCTCGGTACCGGACCGGCGTTGGAGCTCGTGAAGGAAGAGCTCGCGGACCCAACCAGCGACCGCGTGCTCGAAGTGCTGCTTCTCGCGCACGAGCGCGGCGGACCGATCGTCCGGAGCATCCTCGAGGATCTGGTCGACGCGACGACGCGCGACCTCAAGCTTCTCGACGCGCTCGAGACCGAGGGACTCGAGATGCGGATCAACGCCCGAGCCGTAGTGGTGTTGCCGTGGTTCGTGTTGGTGGCGTTGACCGCGCGCCCCGGACCCTTTCGTGCCTTCTACCGCTCGAGCGGCGGGTTCGCGACGCTGGTCGTTGCGGCAGGCCTGACGGCGGTCGGCATGTTCCTTCTCGGCCGGCTCGGGCGCGACGAGGATGAAGAGCGGGTCTTCGGTGGCTCGGCGGTACCGCGATGAGCCTGCTGTCGATCTTCGCGGCGGGAGCGGTCGGCGCCGGTGTGGCCGGCCTCGCCGGCTTGTGTCGCCCCCCGACCCGTCGCCTCTCACCGCGCGTGCATCCCTATGTGGTTGTCGCCCGATCCGCACTCGGGCATCCTCCCGAGCCCGTCGCTGCTCGTGATCCGCAACGAGTCATCGACGCGACGCTGCCGCGGCTGTTCGGACCGGCCCTGCGCGCCGCGGCATCGCGCGTGAGCAAGGCCATCGAGTCACGCGGCGACGAACACCTCGCGCGCATGTTGCGACAAGCCGCCATGGACGACCTCACACCCGAGCTCTACCGGGTTCGGCAGCTGGCGCACGCAGCCATGTTCGCCGCCGGCGCGGCCGTCGTTGCCGCCGTGACGCTGAAGACGCCGCTCATCGTGTTGGTCGGTGGCCTTGCCGGCTTCGCGTACGGCGCGAGCCGATCGCGCGCGCGGCTCGAGCGCACGATCGCGGCACGCGCGGCGCGAATCCGGCTCGAGCTCTACACGGTGAACCATCTGCTCGCGATGCAGGTGCGTACCGGCTCGGGCGCGATGCAGGCCGTGCAGCGGGTCGTGGAACGCGGCCGAGGTGCGGTGGTCCAGGAGCTGAGCGACGTGCTCACCTGGACGCGCAGCGGCCTCGGCGAGGCCGAGGCGTTTCGGCGCGCCGCGGAGCTCACGCCGGAGCCGAGCGCGGCGCGGACGTACCAATTGCTCGCGGCCGGCGTCGAGCGAGGGGTCGATCTCGGTGGCGGGTTGCTCGCGCTGAGCAGCGACATCCGCGACGCGCGGCGCGAGCAGATGCACAAGGACGCCGTGCGGCGCCGCGCCGCGATGCTCGTCCCCACGATCGCGATCCTCGCTCCCATCATGTTGATCTTCATTGCCGCACCGCTTCCTTCCATTGTTCTCGGACACCACTGAACCTGAGGAGAACCGTGAATATCCGCGATCGTGACGAATCGGGAATGACCACCGCCGAGCTGCTCGGCAACGCCGCCCTCGGAGTGCTCGCGCTCGTCGTGATCTGGGGCTTGCTCCAGACCCTCGGCGTCGACATCGTGAGATCGCTGCGCGACGCCCTGATCCACTAAGCGTGCGACGACGAGGTGAACGCGGCTTCACGACGATCCAGTATGTCGTCGCGACCGGCTTCTCACTGTTGTTGTTCGTCCTGGTCGCGAACCTGCTCGTCGACCTCTACGAGCGCGGCGCGGTGCGCGACGCACTCGACGAAGGTGTGCGCGCCGGCGTTCCCGTCGCGGCGGATGCGGACGATTGCGTCGTACGAGCCCGCGACGTCGTGCGCTCGATCGCGAGCGGATCTTCATTGCGCATCGACGATCTGTCGTGCGCGCGCGACGGCGACCGCATTGTCGCGACGGCGCGGGTCGAGCTGCGCTCGTGGTTCCCGCTCCTCCTGCCCGACTGGCGCTTGACCTTGCGCGCGTCGGCGCACCGGGAGGGTTGACGTGCGAGCCCCGGACCAGCGTGGATCGGAGCGCGGCTTCGTCGCGGTCGAATGGGTCGCCGCGATCGCGATGCTGCTGCTCCCGATCGCCGTCCTGGTCGCAACCATGCCGGGGTGGGCCGAGCGAAGACACGCGGCGACGGTCGCGGCGCGTGAGGCCGCGCGCGATCTCGTCGACAACTGGCCGAATGCCACTCCCGAATCCGCGGTGCTCGTCGCGATCGACGTCGCGGCCGATCACGGAGTCGATGCGACCGACGTCGCCGTCCGGGTGCCTTCAGTCGGGGAGGTACGCGGGGACGACGTGGTCGTCGAGGTCGAAGTGACGATGCCGGCGATCGGTGTCAGCGGGATGTCGGTCGGTTCGTGGCACTACACCGCACGGGCGACGCGCCGGGTCGACGACTTCCGGAGTCGTTGATGCGACCTCCCCAGTGGAAGAGGTCCGGCGTGGAGCACGGCACGATCACGCTGTGGGTGCTCGGGCTGTGCATCTCGCTGCTGTTCCTGGGCGGGTTGAGCCTCGACCTCTGGCGGGCGGTCGCCGACCGGCGCCAGCTTTCGTCGATGGCGGACTCGGCGGCGACGGCGGCTGCGAACGGAGTCGACGTCGAGGCCTTGCGCGCCGGCAGCCTGCGGCTCGATCCGGTGCGGGCACGCGCGATCGCGCTCGCATCGCTCGACGAGGACGCGCACGCGCGGTTGCTCGACGCGATCGACGTCGAGGTGGTCGGCAACCGCGTGACGGTGTCGCTGCGCGACCACGTCGGCTTCTCGTTGCTCGGCGTGTTCATGGGGGGCCAACGGTTCGACGTACAGGTGCACGCGTCGGCCGAGCCCGAGGAACGGCCCTAGTCGGAGTCGCTGGCGCGCTGCTCGCGGGCCGCGAACCGGTCGCGCTCGGCGGGGTCGTCGAAGTACACGAGCACCCACGCGTCGGGGGCGCGGGTGCGCGTCAGTGCCTCGTAGCGGTGATTGCCGTCTTGGAGCAGCAGCCGGCCCGCTTGATACTCCGCGAGGAGTGGCGGCGGTTCCCAGCCCTCATCGATGCTCTCGTGCATTTCCTCGACGTCGTCTTCCCATTCCTCGTCGGCAACGCGAACGAGCGCATCCTCCTCGGGGCCGGCGAGCCGCTCGAGGTCGTCGAGCCGCACCCTGATCGGACCCACCCACCAGTGCCGTTTCTGCGCAAGGCCCGCGGCGAGCGCGCCGTTGTCGCTCCCTCGGCTGGCGAGGAACTCGCCGACCCAGACCGCGGTTCGATCGGCAGCCGCGGCAGCCCGCGCCGAGGCGAGGTCGAACCGGGTCATGCGCGGCGGAGGCGACGGGCGCGTCGGTTCAGCGTTTCTTCGCCTTGCCGCCGGAGAAGAGCTCACGCCAACTCGTCGCGCTGACCTCGACGTCGTACTTCTTGGCCGCGGATCGAATGCGCTTCCATGCCCGGTCGCGCTCGGCATCGGTGACGCCTTCGACCTGGTCGAAGCGGGCGATCGCGTTCCGGACGTGCCGCGCGTCGGTCAGCGGTTCCTTGCGCTCTTTGGGAAACGCGAACTCTCGATCGGACAAATCGTTCTGCTCCGCAGTGCTCAGACGGTCGCTGCGGCGCGGTCGGCTCTTGCCACCGTGTGCTCGTGCGCTCTGCGCGGCACGTGCCTTCTCGAGGTTCCGGCGGGCTGCAGTCTTCTGCTTCTCGGTAGCCATGGGAATCGCTCCTCAGCGTTCGACGTGCGCCGCGCGGGTAGGAGTGAC
>JAUZEM010000402.1 GCA_030839005.1 Actinomycetota bacterium
GCCCTGCGCGCGCTGGGCCTGCGCCCGGGCGACGCGGTCGCGGCGGTGCTGCCCAATGGCGCGCACCCGTTCGTCGTGTACCTGGCTGCCCTCCAGACGGGCCTTTACTACGTCCCGATCAATTACCGCTTGAGTGCGCCCGAGATCGCGTACATCCTCGAGGATTCCGAGGCGAAGGCCATCGTGAGCCACGAGCGCTTCGCCGCGCTCGTGGATGTCGCCGCCGACGAGGCGAAGATACCGGCGGGGGGGCGCCTGGCGCACGGTGCGATCCCGGGCTTCCGCTCATTCTCCGAGCTCGTCGACGCGCAGCCCACCACGCTGCCCGACGAACGCGCCACAGGCGCGGCAATGCACTACACGTCGGGAACGACCGGCAAACCCAAGGGTGTGAAGCGCGCGCTGGCCGACATCGATCCCGACGTGACCGCGGAGCTGTTCACGTTCTTGTTGCAGCTGTTCGGCATCATGCCCGGCCACGACGAAGTCCACCTCAGCACCTCGCCGAATTACCACACGGCAGTCACGACGTTCGCGGGTAACGCGCTGCACATGAAGCACACCGTCGTCTGCATGGACAAGTGGGACCCGGAGGAGACGTTGCGGCTCATCGAGCGGTACGGCTGCTCGCACACGCACATGGTCCCGACGCAGTTCATCCGCATGCTGCAGCTGCCCGACGAGGTCAGGCAGAAGTATGACGTGTCGGCGATGAAGTGGGCGATCCACGCGGCCGCGCCCTGCCCGGTCGACACCAAGCGCAAGATGCTCGAGTGGTGGGGTCCCGTGATCTGGGAGTACTACGCGGCGACCGAAGGCGGCGGCACCATCGCGCCGCCTGAAGAATGGCTCAAGTACCCCGGCACGGTCGGACGGGTATGGCCGAACTCCGAGCTCAAGATCACTGACGACGACGGCAACCTCGTGCCCACCGGCGAGCCGGGCACCGTTTGGATGCGCATGGGTGCGGGCCGCACGTTCGAGTACAAGGGTGACGACGAGAAGACGAAAGAGTCGCACGACGACGACGGCTTCTTCACGGTCGGCGACATCGGCTATCTCAACGACGACGGGTACCTGTTCCTCTGTGATCGCAAGAGCGACATGATCATCGCGGGCGGGATCAACATCTATCCGGCCGAGATCGAGGGTTGCATCCAGGAGCACCCGCAGGTCGCGGACATCGCGGTGTTCGGTATCCCCGATCCCGAGATGGGGGAGCAGATCAAGGCGGTCGTGCAACCACTGCCGGGCGTCGCGGGCGACGACGCGTTGCGCGCGTCGATCATGGAGCACGTGCAACGCCGCCTCGGCAAGTACAAGTGGCCGCGCAGCATCGACTTCATGGAAGAGCTGCCGCGCGAGCCGACCGGCAAGTTGTTGAAGCGCACGTTGCGCGACCCCTATTGGGAAGGACGCGACCGCGCGATCTAGCGCGACGTCGGGCCCGAGAAGTTACGACACGTTGTTCGAGGAGCACCGTTGACCGACGTCTTCACAGCCCGACACGTCATCGAGTATCCCGGCGGCTACACGCGCTCGGTCGGCCCGGTCATCGGGCGTTTCCTCACCGGCCTGCGCGACGGCCGGCTCCTCGCAGTGCGTCTCACCGACGGCCGGGTGCTCGTGCCGCCGACGGAATACGACCCGGCGACGAGTGCAACGGTGGCAGCCGAGGGCGACCACTGGATCGAGGTCGGCCCGCGCGGCACGGTGCAGTCGTTCACTTGGGTTTCGCAACCGCGGAAGGGCAAGCACTCGCTCGACAAGCCGTTCGCGTTCGCGCTCATCCGGCCCGACGGGGCCGACACGGCGATTCTGCACGTCGTCGACTGCGGGAGGGCCGACGCGATCCGGGTGGGTTCGCGTGTTGCGCCGAAGTGGCGTCCCGAGCGCACCGGATCCATCGCCGACATCGAGGCGTGGCTCCCGCTCGGTGACGGTGAGGAGCCCGAACCCGCGCCGTTGCACGTACCGGCCGACGACGAAGGGCCCGTCACCGGCATCACGGTGCCGATCCGCCTCGAGTACGAGCTGACTGCGGGTATCGCGACGACGCGCTACCTGAAGGGTCTCGGCGAGGGAAGGATCATCGGCGGCCGCTCACCGTCGAGCGACGAGGTATACGCCGCGTCGCGCGGCACCGACCCGAAGTCGGGCGAGCCCACGTCGATCGAGGTGGAGGTACGTGACACGGGCGTGATCACGACGTTCTGTGTCGTGAACGTCCCCGGGCTGTCGGAGCTCGCGCCCGAGATCCCGTACGTTTCCGCGCAGATCCTGCTCGACGGCGCGAACAACACGTTCTTCGGCCTGATCCGCGGCGTCGCCGTCGACGACGTGCACATGGGCCAGCGCGTCAAGGCCCATTGGGCCGACGAGCTCAAACCCGACCACACGTCGATTCAGTGGTTCGAGCCGACGGGCGAACCCGACGCCGACTACGACCTTTATAAGGACTACCTCTGATGCGTGAGGCCGTGAGCGGAGCGTTGCGAAGCGAACTGGCGGGAGCGGCGAGAGCCCGCGAGGCGGGTATCCCGCCGAGCAGCGAGCGCGACCGGACAAGCGAGGACTACCTCTAATGCGAGATGTGGCAGTGGTGTCGTTCGCGTACAGCAACGTCGCGCGCGACTCGTCGCACAACGAAACCGAGATGATCGTGCCGGTACTCCAGGAGGCGATCGCGGAGTCCGGCATCGCGCACAACGACATCGGTTTCGTGTGCTCGGGCAGTCTCGACTATCTCCAGGGCGGGCCGTTCGCCTTCGTCGCCGGTCTCGACGCAGTCGGTGCGTGGCCCCCCGTGCGGGAGAGTCACGTCGAGATGGACGCGGCGTGGGCGCTGTACGAGGCCTGGGTCGCGATCCAGACCGGCGAGGTCGACAGCGCGTTGGTCTACGGCTTCGGCAAGTCGTCGCCCGGTGATCTGCACGAGATCATGACGTTGCAGCTCGACCCGTACTACGTGCTGCCGCAGTGGCCGTCGATGGTCGACCTGGCCGCGCTGCAGGCATGTGCATTCCTCGAGGCCGACGGCGCGACCGAGAAGGATCTGGCCGAGGTCGCCGCCCGCTCGCAGCGCAACGCGCAGGACAATCCGAATGCGCTGCGCAAAGGGAGCATCACCGCGGCGGACGTGCTGAAGCAGCCGGTCACGCATCACCCGCTCCGCGACGCCGACGTCTTTCCGATCACCGACGGCTCGGCCGCGGTTGTGATTGCGGCGGGCGAACTCGCCCGCAAGGTCTCGAAGCGCCCGGCCTGGATCCGCGGTATCGAACACCGCATCGAAGCCCACGGGCTCGGAGTGCGCGATCTCACCCGGTCGGAGTCGACGCGAGCCGCGGGAGAGGCGGCCGGCGTGGCGAGCGGCAACGTCGACGTCGCCGAGCTGCACGCACAGTTCAGCCACGAGGAGTTGATCCTGGCCGAGGCGCTCGGTCTCGACGCGACGAAGACGAGCATCAATCCGTCGGGTGGCGCGCTCGCCGCGAACGCGGTCATGTCGGCCGGGCTCGTGCGCATCGGCGAGGTGGCACAGCGGATCACGAACGGCGAGGCCGATCGTGGAGTCGCGCACGCAACCAGCGGTCCGTGCCTGCAACAGAACCTGGTCTGCGTCCTGGAGGGTGAGTAACAGATGGCGGGGCAGAGAGTTGCGGTCGTAGGCGTCGGGCAGACGGTGCATCGCACCGCGCGCAAGGACGTGTCGATGGCGGGCCTCGTGCGCGAAGCCGCGCAGGAGGCGCTCGACGATGCGGGCATGA
>JAUZEM010000415.1 GCA_030839005.1 Actinomycetota bacterium
AAGCCGACGTTGACGCCTGCGATGCGGCCGAGACGAATGCTGTCGTTCATGGCTTCTCACGCGCCGCGTAGTCCGGTCGGAGCGCGCTTGGTGGCGACCGCGCTCGTCTCTTGCGCGAGGAACGTCCCGAGCTCTTGGATCGTGCTCATCAGCGGGGCCGGGAACACCACGGTGGTGTTCTTGTCGGCACCGATCTCCACGAGTGTTTGTAGGTTCCGGAGTTGGAGGGCGAGGGGGTGCGCGACCATCACGTCAGACGCGTCGCCGAGCGCGTCGGCGGCGAGTCGCTCACCTTCTGCGGCGATGATCTTGGCGCGCTTTTCGCGCTCGGCCTCTGCTTGGCGTGCCATCGCGCGTTGCATGCTCTCCGGAAGTTGGATGTCCTTCAGCTCGACGAGCGTGACCAGCACGCCCCAGTCTTCGGTTGCGCCGTCGAGAATCTGGCGAATGCTCGCGTTCACGCGGTCGGTCTCGGCCAGCGTCTCGTCGAGGGTGTGCTGACCGACGACCTTGCGCAGCGTTGTTTGGGCGATCTGATTGATCGCGGCGGCGATATTCTCGATCGCGACGAGCGACTTCATCGCGTCAACCACTCGAAAGTAGGCGACGGCGGAGACATCGACACTGACGTTGTCGCGCGTGATGATGCCCTGAGACTCGATCGGCATCGTGACAACCCGCAGCGAAACCCGTCGAATCACGTCAACGACGGGCACGATACGAATGAGACCGGGCTCTCTTACCGCGACAACCCGGCCGAGTCGAAACACGACGCCCTGCTCGTACTGCTTGACGATTCGCAGCGAGAGCGACAAGCTGATCAGCGCCAACACGCCGACCACAATCAGCACAACAAGCGCAGCCATGATGGGCTCCCTTCTCGACATTGAGATAGGAACCCGAGTTACAGCAGGATTCGTACGGGCGACTGCGCGGATTCGGCCCGAGCGAGGTAACGCGACGCGGCCCATCCGAGTGGAAGTGTGAGCCAGAAGCTCACCAACCGATAGACGAGCACAACTGCCAGTGCCGGCGCGGGTCGCACACCGATGCAGATCAGCGCCACGCTCATCGAGCCCTCGGCCAGACCGATGCACCCAAGGAGAGGAACACTCACGATGAACTGAATCACGACATAAGCCCACAACAAGCGCGACCACGGCACGCCGTATCCGAGGGCGAGAAACGTCGCGCCGATCGCGAGCACGTCGGCGAGCCAGTTCCCCGCGGAGAGCCCGCACGCCTGCAACCAGCCCCAGAGCGTGACGTCGATTGCATCGGCCGTCGCCGCCAATGGCGGCGACCGTTTGTCCCGCCGGCGCCTGCGGACGACGCGATCGACGATCCGTGACAGCCCGTTTGCGGCCCGTTCGAAGACCGACACGTGTCGGCCGGCCCATGCGAGTCCGGCGATCGTTGCGGTGACAGTCGCGAGCACCAAGATCCCGGTGACGGCGCCGAGCGCCGAGCTCGCGACACCTACGCCGCGCAGCTGCGCGCCGACGACGCCCAGGACGGCCAGTACGGAAACGGAAACAACGCCGGAGGCGACGAGGGTCCAGGTCGACCGCTGCGCGCCGACACCGTGCCGCACGAGCCGGCGATACGCGTATCCGACAGAGAAGGCCTCTCCGGCCGGGATCGCTCGGGACGCCGCGGCGCCAGCGTAGGTGATTGCGACGAGAAACGAACGCTCCACTCGGACCCGTGCCGAGCTCAAAAGTCGGTGTTGGAGCTCGGCTGCCAACACGAACGACGCGACCTCGGCCGCGAACGCCGCTGAACCGTCGCACGGCGGCGACGAACGTGTGCCTCTGCGTCGAGACTCCGATCGCCGCCGCCGCGAGCACGACGAACCGCAATCTCGCTCGAGCACGGAGCGGTTCGCGTGCGTCCGTCACCGGCGACGACGGTCGGAGATGACCTCGCCGACGCGGATCCACAGGCTGACACCTATGACAAGCGCCGAGATCAGGAGCCGTTCGCAAAGGGCGAGCTGCGCGCCGGCGACCGAACGCGACTGCGGCGCATCAACGCGTACGTCGGCATCCCGTACCTCGGTATCCATCACCGACTGCTCCCGTGACTCGGTGTCTCGAGAGGGATACGTGACGGTGTTACAGCGGCGAGTCGACGCGTATCTCCTTCGTCTATCTCGTACCGGTGAGATGCTCGAGAGTTGCTACGGACGTAGCGTGGGTGACCGGCCCCGGAACTGTCCGCGACGAAACGCTCGCCGTGCGGCAGTGACCGATACCGCCGACCCGCGCTACGTCGTCGACTACACGCGCACGTTCACGTTCGCTGCAACTCCCGAGCAGGTATGGGCCGTGCTCGAGCGTTTCGAGTCTTTGGCCGCGGGGTGGCGATGGCTGTGCGAGCTTCGCATCGACGGCCCGGGTCTGGCGCGAGGCACCGTGGTGCGCGGCGTCGTCGCTCCTCCGCTTCCGTATCGAATGCGGCTGGAAGTCATCCTCGACGACTGCGTACCCGAACGGTGCATCGACGCGTCGGTGCACGGCGACCTCGAGGGCGTCGCACGAATCTCGTTCGAAGGCGACGACACCGAGACGCGCGCGCACGCAACCTGGACGATCGAGATGAGGCAACCGTCGATGCGCGTCGCCGCCCGGCTCGCGCCCCGCCTGTTGCGCTGGGGACACGACCGCGTCGTCGACGCAACCGTGCAAGGGCTTCATCGTCATCTCGACGACGAGCTCGTGTAACCCGCGGCCCTATCTCTCCCGGACGTTCACACACACATCTTCACGTGATTCGAGGAGAACGCTTCATGCGAAAAGCACTCACAGTGGTAACCGCGCTCGCGCTCGCGCTCGGCGCGACGACGGCCGCCGGGGCGGGGACCGCCGCCGCAACCGATCGCGCACACGGTCGCGCACACGGTCGGTCATCGCGCGGATCTCGAGTGTCGGGCGCGATCGTCGTCGATTGGAACGAGGAGCTATTGCGCATCGTGCGCATGCCCGGTGCTCAGCCTGCGACCGTGCACGCGACGCGCAACTTCGCGATCTTGCAGGCCGCGATCTACGACGCTGTGGTTTCGATCACCCACGACGCGCCGCCATACCTGTTCACGGTGCGCGCGGCAGACGACGCGCGTCCCGACGCCGCGGCCGCGCAGGCCGGGCACGACACGCTCGTCGGGCTCTACCCGGCAATGCAACCGGAACTCGACCAGCTCCTCACCACCGAGCTTGCGGCCCTCCCTGATGGGGCCGAAGAGCAGCACGGTGTGCAAGTCGGGGCGCTCACATCGCAACTCATGCTCGCGATTCGTGCGCACGACAGGTCGGACGCGACGCCACCGCCGCTTCCCCCCGCGACTCAGCCCGGACAGTTCCGTCCGACGCCGCCCAACTTCGCCCCCGCGGTCTTCACGCACTGGGACGGTGTCACCCCGTTCGTGTTGGACAACGATGAGCAGTTCCGGCCGGTCCCGCCG
>JAUZEM010000558.1 GCA_030839005.1 Actinomycetota bacterium
CTCGTACTCAACGTCCTCGACGTGCATAGCGCCCTTTCATCAGCGAGTTGCACCGCGTGCCGCGTCGCACATGTAAGCAGCATCGGACGCCGTAATCCACGCCCCGACGGCGCGAGGAACCGTCGTACTCTCTCCGTCGCATGGCTTCCCCTCGCCGGCTCGCCGCAGACGCGCCTTTGCTTCTTCGACGCGGGTTCCGGCTCGAGCGCATCACACTCGGCTGGAACGTCGTAGGGATCGTCGTGCTCACAATCGCGGCCGTAACGGCGCGCTCGGTCGCGCTCGCCGGGTTCGGACTCGACAGCCTCATCGAAATCGGCGCGAGCACGGTCGTGCTCTGGGAATTGTCCGGGACCGGCGAGGCACGACAACGCCGCGCCATGCGACTGATCGGCATCGCGTTCGTGGTCCTGGCGATCTACATCGCGGTGCAGTCGAGCATCGTGCTCGCGACCGCGTACCACCCCGAACCCAGCCCGCTCGGAATCGTGTGGACCGCTCTCACCGCCGCCGTCATGTTCGCTCTCGCCGCCGGAAAGACGCGCATCGGTGCCGCACTCGCCAACCCGGTGCTCGTCACCGAAGGACGCGTGACCCTGGTCGACGGCCTCCTCGCCGTGTCCGTGCTCGTGGGCCTCACCCTCAACGCGACCGTGAGCGCGTGGTGGGCCGACCCACTCGCCGGGTTCGTCATCGTCTTCTACGGCCTCCGTGAAGGCTGGGCGTCATGGCATCAGTAGGCGGGCCGCCGGAGTACCCATGAAGATCGTGTTCGTCATCCTGGTCGCGTTGGTGATCGTGTGGGGCGCGCTCGTGACGGCTCTCCTTGTCGTCCGTCCGAAAGGAACGCGTGTCGGCGAGGCGGTCCGCCTCCTTCCCGACACGCTGCGGCTCGTCGCTCGATTGTCGAAGGATCAGTCGCTCCCGCTGCGCGTTCGCGTCAGAGTCTGGCTGTTGCTCGTCTACCTCGCCTCGCCGATCGACCTCGTGCCCGACTTCGTCCCGGTCATCGGCTACGCGGACGACGCGATCGTCACCTATCTCGTCTTGCGCAGCGTGATCCACGCGGCCGGACCCGACCTCGTCACCGAACACTGGCCGGGCTCACCGGAGACCCTCGCCGCGTTGCGCTCGCTCCTGCGAATCCAAGACGACGATTAGCTACGCAACCGGGCCGTTCGGCAGCGGTGACGGCGCGTACACGCCGCGGTTCTACGGTCGTGGAGCATGTCAGGTTCGGAGAATCATGCCGGATGAGGAACAACTCTCGGAGGTACTGAGCGAGTTCGCGCGCACCTTGGCGACGGATTTCCCGATCCAGTCGATCCTCGATCACCTCGTACAGCGGATCGTCGATGTCCTGCCCATCTCGGCCGCGGGAGTAACCCTCATCGCGCCCGGTACGAAGCCGCGTTACGTCGCGGCTTCGAGCGAGTCGGCGTTTCGTTTCGAGCAGCTGCAGACCGAGCTCGGGGAGGGACCGTGTCTCGAGGCGTACCGCACAGGTCACGCCGTTGCGGTTGCCGACCTCAACGAAGAGGATCGGTTCCCGAACTTCGCGGCGCGTGCGATTGAGGAGGGTCTGGCGGGGGTGTTCACGTTCCCGCTGCATCACGGCCAGGAACGGATGGGCGCGCTCGACCTCTACCGGACCATCCCGGGCTCGTTGAACGCCGCAAGCATGAGCGCGGCACAGACGTTGGCCGATGTCGCGGCCGCCTACCTGCTCAATGCGCAAGCGCGCGCCGAGTTGCGAGCCTCCGCCGACCGGTCCCGGGAGACGTCATTGCACGACTCGCTCACCGGGCTGCCCAACCGCGTCCTGTTCCTCGAGCGGCTCGAGCACGCAGTTCAACGCGGCCGCCGGTCGGGCACGACGGCCGCGGTTCTCTTCGTGGACCTCGATCGGTTCAAGGCCGTCAACGACCAGCACGGGCACGGCGTCGGCGACGAGTTGCTGATCGCCGTCGCCGAGAGGTTGACCGCGGTTCTGCGTCCCGGCGACACGCTCGCGCGCCTATCGGGCGACGAGTTCGTGGTCCTCTGCGAGGACCTCGACACAGAAGCAACGGTCGCCCGTATCGCCGCGCGGATCGGCCATGCGGTCGGGGCCCCCTTTGTCCTGTCGGCACACAGGGTCGAGATCACGGCGAGCGTGGGCATCGCGTTTTCGGGTCGGGGCGATCAACTGTCCGACCGTCTCCTCGAAGACGCCGATACAGCGATGTACCAGGCGAAACGCAAGGGAGGTGCCCGCCATCAGATCGTCGACCTTCGCGAACGGGATCGAGGTGCCCAACTCGATCGCCTCGAGCGCGACCTGCACGAAGCCCCCGGCCGCGGAGAGCTGCGAACGGAATACCAGCCGATCGTCGATACCCGCGACGGGCGGGTCGCCGGCGTCGAAGCGCTCCTACGTTGGGATCATCCGTCGCGAGGATTGGTGACGCCGGCCGTGCTCGTACCGCTCGCCGAGCAGTCCGGTCTCATCACCGAGATCGGACGCTGGGTACTCGAACAAGCCTGTCCGGACCGACACCGTTGGAGAAACGGCGAAATCGACGAGCTCACGATGTCGGTCAACGTGTCGGCCCACCAACTCATGGCGCCCGATTACGCGGCGGGCGTTGCCGCGGTGCTCGCCCGCACCGACACCGAGCCCAGGCTGGTGACGCTCGAGATGACCGAGAGCGTCTTCGTGCAGGACAGCGAGCGGGCTCTCGTCGTCTTGAATGAGCTGAAGCTTCTCGGCGTCACGCTTGCCCTCGACGACTTCGGGACCGGCTATTCGTCTCTCAATTACCTGAAGCGATTCCCGATCGACATCGTGAAGATCGACCGAGGATTCGTCGTCGACATGGAGTACGACGGCGCAAGCCAGGCCATCGTGTTCGCAGTCATCGAGCTGGCCCACACGCTCGGCTTGACCGTCGTCGCCGAAGGTGTGGAAACCGCGGCGCAGCACGAGCAACTCGCGTCGCTCGGTTGCGACTCCTGCCAGGGCTACTACTTCGCCCGGCCCATGCCCGCGGCCGACCTCGACGCCCTCATGCGACCGCGCGGCGGAGGAAAGGTGCTCCTCCCGGCGCTCGTAACTGCGTAACTGGGCGAGTGTGCCCGACGCCCATTAGGCCAGGGAGTCCCTCGGCTCCGTATAACTCATATGGAAAGCTTCCTGAAGTCCTTTTGCCTCGTCGCGGCCTGCGTCGCAGGTGTCACAGCCTGCGGGTCGAGCAGTACGGCATCGGGGCCCGCGAAAACCGCTACCTCCGCCGGGCCTACGACGAGCGCGCCGCTCACGAGCACATCCGCAGGCCCGACGATCACGATCAGCAAAGATCTGAAGTTCTCGTCCGTCCCGGTCAAGGCCGGCGCGACGGTGACCGTCCGAAACGACAGCGCGGTCGAGCACACGGTGTCGGCGGACACGGTCGCGGGAGGATTCGATATCACGATGGAGGCGGGTAAGAAGATGACGTTCACCGCGCCGTCGAAGCCGGGCGCGTATGGATTTCATTGCAATATCCATACCTTCATGAAGGGAACGCTCGAGGTCACTTGATGCTTCGCACCGGGAAGATGCGCCACCGCGAAGTTCGGTCCTGGTCGGTACGGATTGGTGCTGTTGCGCTGGTCATGGCGTGCGCTGCTTGTGGAGGCGGTGCTTCTTCCTCGCCGGCGAGACCGGCTGAGCGGCAGGTGCTGCAGACACGAAACCCGCAGCCGTCGGCATCCGCGCGCATGGTGTGTGCGACCGAGGGCCGAACCGAGATCGCGCAGGCGGTTGGTCGTGACGTGGCGCGGCCCCTCGTCGGTCGCTGGCGTGACGGCGTGTACTCGTGCGACTACGTCTACGCCGACGGGAAGCGGATGGCATTGTCCGTGAAGCAGCTTTCCAGCAGTGCAGACACCACGGCCTATTTCGACATGCTTGGCGCCAGGTTGGGCCGCATGCATGCGCTGCAAGGCCTTGGGCAGGGCGCGTACCAGACGACGAACGGGGCGACGGTCGTCCGCAAGGACAACCTTGTCTTGCTCGTCGACGTCTCGCACCTTCCCGCGGCATTCGGCTCGCCATCCAGTCCGAAAGCCGATGTGTCGCTCAGCGTCGCGGCAACGATCATGGGCTGCTGGACGGGCGCGTAGACGGTCCCGCGCGCTACCCATGCTTCTGAGAACTAAACGGGATGCGGCACCATCTCTTGGGC
>JAUZEM010000554.1 GCA_030839005.1 Actinomycetota bacterium
GAGGCGAACAGCGCGACGAGACCCTTGCCGTCTCCCGCGAGGTGGACGACGGCGTCAACGCCGTCGGGGTGTGCGCTCATCACCGCGGCGGCGAGGTCGCCGGTGTGGTCGACCGTCTCGTCCGCGCCGAGCGCACGGACGTGCGCCGCTTGCTGCGGAGTGGCCGTGGCGATCACGATCGCGCCTCGGCGTTTCGCAAGCTGGACCGCGAAGGCGCCGACGCCGCCCGTTGCGCCGCCGATCAACACGCTGTCGCCCGGCCCGGCATCAATCGCCTCGATCGCCGCGTTTGCTGCGGATCCGGCGAGGCCGATGACGCCGGCGACGTCGGTCGCGAGGGCGTCGGGGATCTTGGCGGCGAAGGTCGCGGCCACTGCGGCGTATTCGGTGAACGTGCCGTCATGGAGCGGCATCTTCATGAGCGCGCCGAACACGCGCTCACCGACCTCGAAGCCCCTGACCGCCGGCCCGAGTGCGTCGACCGTGCCCGCGAAGTCGCGACCGAGGACAATGGGCAGCTTGTAGTCCACCATCCCCTTCGCCATGCCGTTGGCGACACCGACGTCGAAGCCGTTGACGGAGCTTGCCTCGACACGCACGAGCAGCTCGCCTTCGGTGGGTGTGGGGCGCGGCACGTCTCGGAGTGATGGTGCGCGGCCGAAGTCGTCGATCGCGATTGCCTTCATCGTCGAATTCCCTTGTCCGGCGCGGGTGCGATCTCGCCATCGGTGCGTTCCATCGCGTTGACGATGCACTCCCACGACAACGAGAGCCTGGCCGCATCGCTACCAGGACCGTCCCGGCCTGCCGACGGACGATCGCGTCGGCGCAGGATCAGGTTCGCTCGATAGTCCGACCGCGGTTTCAGTCGCGCGCCGCATGGGGCGCCGCGTCCGGCCGTCACCGCTCGTTGTTGGAGATCATATGCAAACTCCGCCGTCCGCCGCCTTCCGTAGCCTCGCGTTCGGACTCGAGGCACGAGTAGCGATGCGCGACCGATCACGACGTTGCACGGTGTCACTCCGCGGCGAGCTCGATGCCATGACGGCACCGCCTCTGCTTGCGATGCTCTGCGACCTCGTGGACGCCGGACACGCATGCGTCGATCTCGACATGCACGAGGTCACATTCGTCGACGCGGCGGCATTGCGGACGTTGCAGCAAGTCGCCCGCGTGGCAGAATCGCGGGGCGGCCGTCTGTCGTTGTGGCACACCGCCGGGCAAGTTCACCGGCTCCTCGCCATCGCCGGCCTGCATGCATCACGCGGTGCGGTCTTCGACGAAGCCTGACTCGCATCCGCGCATTCGTACGCGACGAGTATCCGACGCGACGGGCGGGGGTTAGGCGCGTCGCACGATCCGCAACGACGTGGCGAGGAGAGTGCGTATGGCCACCTCGGTTGTTTCGTCGTACGGCAGCCACGTTTGCAGGTGCTGGTCGTCTTCGGTGGTGAGAGTTTCAAGGGTCAATGCGAGCTGTCCGGCGTCGGGGTGCACGAGGCGAGCCACGCGCGGCCGCCGCAACGAGATCGTGTGCGCTTCCCATCGCTTCGCGAACTCGGGTACGGCGCGCAGCTCGTCGATGAGCCCGACGAACTGCGGGTCGCTGCCCCAGCGCGGATGCGCGGCACGCAACACCGATGTCTGGCCGTCGGCGGCGCCCGCCCAATCGGACATGACATGGCGCGCAGCCGGGTTCAAAAAGATGTAGCGGGCGAGGTTCGGATGTTCCTCGTCGAGGATGCCCAGCGGGGTCACGAGCGTTCTCCACGACTCGTTCCATGCGAGCACGTCGCTGAGCCGTCCGGCCACGAACGCCGGCGTGGGATTGACACGATCGAGCAGTGTTCGCAACGTCGCCCGGACTTCGTTGCTGGGCGCGCCATGAGACGGGCACAGCTCCCCGAACGGGGCCGCGTTCGTCTTGAGGGCAAGCAGCGCAAAGTGCCGCTTCTCGTCGTCGGAGAGGCGCAGCGCGTCGGCGATCGCCATGACCACGGCCGGGGACGGGTTCGTGTCGCGGCCCTGCTCGAGCCGTACGAGGTAGTCGATGCTGACACCGGCGAGCGTGGCGAGCTCTTCACGTCGCAACCCGGGCGTCCGCCGCCTGCCGAACAGGGGCAGACCAGCCGCTTCGGGCGTCAACCGCTCCCGATGTGACCGCAAGAACTCAGCGAGCTCACCCCGAACTGCCACACCCACATGATGCGCCCCGCGAGCACCCGATGCCTAGCCCTCTCACTACCAGGATCCTCCCGGCCTTCCGGCGACCGACGGATGGTCGCACGCTGAGGGTCGAGTTCATTGTTCCGGCCACTTCCGATCGGAAGCCTCATGTCCAAGTTCCTTTATCGATTGGGACGTTTCGCCGTTCGCCGCCGCCGGCTGGTGCTGGCCGGCTGGCTCCTCGCGCTGGTGCTGCTGGGGGTCGGGAACCAGGTGGCCGGCGGCACATTGCGCGATGACGTCAAGGTCCATGGCTCCGGGTCTCAGCAGGCCCAGGACATGCTGACGGCCAAGTTCCCGTCTCAGGCGGGAAGCTCGGCGCAGGTGGTCGTCCACGCACGGAGCGGCACACTCGCCGCCGGACGCAACGCCGCTGCGCTGGCCGCGACTGTCACGACGATCAAGTCGCTCCCGCACGTCGTCGGCGCCTCCGACTCGCTGTCAACCAAGAGCGCCCCCGGGACGATCGCGCTCGTGAACGTGTCGTACGACCGGACAACGAAGCAACTCGGTAATCGCGCGTTCACCGCACTCGAAGCCGCGACCGCGCCCGCAACGCGCGCCGGGCTACAGGTGGAGTTCGGCGGTGACCTTCCTACCTCCGCCGTAGGCCCGGGTCTCCCGTCGACCGAGGTGATCGGGATCATTGCCGCAATGTTGATCCTGCTGTTGGCGTTCGGGTCTGTGATCGCGATGGGATTGC
>JAUZEM010000568.1 GCA_030839005.1 Actinomycetota bacterium
GGCCTCGCGGGGCCGCCGCAGTCCGGGGGAGCGTGGGGAGGTCGGTCATGGGCGGGCGGTGAATCCAACCAATTCTAGCGCGAGCGCCGGAACGCCCGGTGCAGGCCTCCGCTTGACGCGCTACGCCTCACTATCTATGCTCGCCCAATCCGGCCTTTATCAACCAATATGCAACCAATCTCGACGGCCTGAATAGATGGGAACAGCCAACGCATGAGACTCGCGACTGTCGTGACCGATCGGGGGGAACGGCTTCACCTCCACACACCATCCGGCTACGTCGATGTCGCGTCGGCGCTCGGCGACGAGCGGTTCGCGACGCTGAACGCCGTTCTGGCCGACGTCGACGCCGGCTTCGAGGCGATCCGCGGCATCGCCGATCGCGAGGCGATCGAGGTGGATCCCGCCGATCTCGCACCCGCCGTACCTGCACCGAGGCGCGTGCTCTGTCTCGGATTGAACTATCGGGACCACGCCCTCGAGGGTGGCAGAGAGGTCCCGGCGTGGCCCGAGGCGTTCGTGCGGGGGCCGGACTCCGTGGTCGGCCCGTACGCGGACCTCGTCAAGCCGGCGTTGACGGAGCGATTCGACTTCGAGGGCGAGCTCGGCGTCGTGATCGGAAAGGGGGGACGCTACATCCCGGCTGCCGCCGCGCTCGACGCCGTCGCGGGCTTCGTCGTGCTCAACGACGGGTCGGCTCGCGAGTGGCAACGGGCGGCGACGCAATGGACCGCCGGCAAGAACTTCGACGGGACGATGCCCATCGGTCCGGAGGTCGTGACGGCAGACGAGGTGGATATCGGCGACCTCGCGCTGACGACCCGGCTGAACGACGAGGTGATGCAGTCGGCCCGCACCTCGCAGATGATCATCGACGTCCCGAGCACGATCGAGTTCTTCTCGTCGTTCACCACGCTCAGGCCGGGTGACGTGCTCGCGACCGGCACCCCCGGCGGCGTCGGCTTCGCACGAAAGCCCCCGGTCTGGCTCACGCCCGGGGATGTCATCGAGGTGACGATCGAGGGAATCGGGACGATCCGGAACACCGTCGCCGACGAGAGCCCGAACGGCGGATCCGCGGGTTCGTGGAGATGGCACGCGCCGATCAAGACGGGCGCCACGCTCTGACCGCCCCGTCCGGTCGACGTCGACCGCCGGCACGAGTCCATCGCAGGACGCGAAAGGGAGTGATCACGTTGCACACGCATGTACGCAACCCGTCGGCGAGACGCCGCACGCGCCGCTGGCTTCCACTCGGAGCTGGTGCCGTCGTCGTCATTGCGGCGATGCTCGTCACGAGCGCCTCCGTGTTCGCTGCGCCGCAGGCGAGCACGGCCAGCTCGCTCACGATCGCGGACGTCGCACCGTTCACCGGCGCGGACGCGGCGCTCGGGCCGACCTACCTCGTCGCGTGCGATGCCGCCACGAACGCCATCAACAAGGCCGGCGGCGTCCTGGGGAGCCAGATCAACTGCAAGTCGGTCGACACGCGCGGCGATCCCGCCGACGCGGTTCCCGCCGTCCGCCAGCTGTACGCGTCGACATCGAACCTCGCGCTCGTGATCGGCCTCACCTCCGACGAGGCAGCGGCGGTAGTTCCCCTGATCAACTCGAGCAAGACCGTCGCCTTCGGGATGACCGGCGAGTCCGAGTTCGACCACATCCACTACCCCTACTTCTACCGGCTCGTGCCGGCCGACCTCGCGGAGTCGTACGCGATGGTCGCGATCGCGCACTTCCGCAAGCACTACAAGCGCGTCGCGCTCGCGTTCGGAAACGACATCGGATCGCAGACGTTCGTCGGCCCCGCGGTCGCCGCCATCAAGAAGGCCCACGAGTCGCTCGTCGCGAACGAGACCCTCGACCTCAAGGCGACGACCTTCCGCACCGAGGCCGCGAAGATCCTCGCGGCGCATCCCGACGTGATCCTCACCGAGGCCCTCGGGCCCGCCGAGGCGGCATTCCTGTCGGAGCTCAAGCAGCAGAATGGCGGCAAGACGATTCCGATCATCGGCACCTCGGCCACGATCTCGCCGGACTGGTACAAGGCGGTCTCTGCCGCGGTCGGCGCGAGCGTGCTGTCGCAGAGCTTCCTCGCCGACAACCTCGTCGTCGACACGAAGGGGCCGGCCTACGCGGCGTTCAAGACCGCGATCTTCGCCGAGAAGGGCAAGGCGGGGAACACCGGCAGCTTCAGCACGTACCTGACCGCTCCCGGGGCCGTGCACCTGTATGACGGCATCAACCTCGCGGCGCTCGCGATGGTCGCCGCGAAGAGCACGAAGCCGAGCGTCTACCGGGACTTCCTCACGAAGGTGGCGACGGGCAAGGTGGTCGTCCACACGTTCGCGCAGGGGGTCGCAGCGCTCAAGAAGGGATCGACGATCAGCTACGTCGGCCCCGGCGGTCCGACGAAGTTCAACGGCTACAACGAGTCGAACGGGATCTTCCAGGTCGACACGTACTCGGCGACAGGTCAGGTCAACGCCGTGGCGAACATCCCGAACCAGTGGTTGCTGGCGGTTCAGTAGGTCTCGAGTGTCCCGGCGCCGGGCAGCCCAGCCTGGCGCCGGGCCTCGGTCGCGCGACGAGGCCCGACTCACCGTGAATGTCCTCATCCCCTCGATCGCCTTCGGGCTCATCTCCGCATCCGTGCTCGCGATCGCCGCCGTGGGGTTCACGCTGCAGTTCGCGGTCACGAACGTGCTCAACCTCGCCTACTCCGCGGTCATGATCGCGTCCGCGTTCGTGGCGTACGCCGTCAACCGGCAGGGCGTGACGATCTGGGTGGCCGCGCTCGCGGCGGCCGCGGCTGGTGCAGCGCTGTCGCTCTTCCTCAACCGCGTCATCTACACGCCGTTCCAGCGGCGGAAGGCATCTCCGATCGCGATCGTGATCGTCGCGCTCGGCATGACGCTGATCATCGAGTACGGGACGCAGGCGATCGCGGGTCCGACGAACGTCTCCTACGCGATGGGTCAGGGCGCCACGCTCGCGATCGGGACGTTCCGGCTGACGGTCGCCCAGCTCGCGATCATCGTGCTCAGCATCGTGCTGATGCTCGGCGTGCACGTGCTGATGCGCTACACGCGGCTCGGCAAGGCGATGCGCGCGACGGCCGCGAACCGCGACCTCGCGCGGAACTCGGGCATCCGCACCGATCGTGTCGTGAGCGCGACCTGGCTCGTGAGCGGCGCGCTGTGCGGCCTTGCGGGCGCCGTGTTCGCGATGGACGCCGGAACGTTCGGCGCGACGAGCACCGACCTCTTCCTCGTGCTCATCCTTGCGGCGGTCTTCCTGGGCGGGCCGGGTGAGCCGTACGGGGCCATGCTCGGGGCCGTCGTGATCGGGCTCGGCACCGAGCTCAGCGCAGCGTTCATCGTCTCCGACTACAAGGACGTCGTCGCGTTCGTCGTCCTGCTCGCGATGCTCGCCGTCCGCCCGAACGGCCTGCTGG
>JAUZEM010000595.1 GCA_030839005.1 Actinomycetota bacterium
CTCCGACCGAGCAGCTGATCTTCTACGAGGAGACGGCACGCGCCCGGGCGCCGTACGTCGGCGTCAACTTCGTAGGGACCCTGCACGCGGGACCGACCCTCATCGAAGAGGGAACCGACGCGCAGAAAGCCGCGCACCTGCCGCGGATCCTGTGCGGCGACGAGGTGTGGTGCCAGGGTTTCTCGGAACCGGGCGCGGGCTCCGACCTCGCGTCGCTGCGCACGCGCGCCGATCGCGACGGCGACGACTACGTGCTGAACGGCCAGAAGATCTGGTGCTCGTTCGGGCAGGTCGCCGACGTGGGCGAGTTCCTCGTGCGTACCGATCCCGACGCGCCGAAAAACCGTGGAATCTCGTGGCTCATCCTGCCGATGGACCTGCCCGGCATCGAGGTGCGGCCGCTCAAGACCGTGCTCGGGAGCTCAGAGTTCGCCGAGGTCTTCCTCACCGACGTGCGCGTGCCGGTCGCGAACCGGGTCGGCGCCGAGAACGACGGGTGGCGCGTCACCAACGTCACCTTGAAGTACGAGCGCGGCACCGCGTTCGTGAGCGAGCTCGTCGATTCGATTCGATTGGCCGAGGATCTCGCCGGAACGGCGCGCCACGGGAACGTCGAGGTCGAGCTCGGTCGATCGATAGCCGAGTTCGACGCGCTGTGGGCACTGACGAAGCGCAACGTCTCGCAGGCTTCCCGCGGCACGAGCGGGCCGGGCGCGATCGTGATGAAGCTTGCGTACTCCGAAGCGCGTCAACGCTTCGGCGAGGTGTGCCTCAAGGCTTTGGGCCGAGACGCGCTGCACATCGACGGCAACGAGCTCGTCGAGGAACGGCTGCGCACGCTGGCCCTCCCGATCGCGGCGGGGTCGTCGCAGATCCAGCGCAACATCATCGGCGAACGGGTCCTCGGCCTGCCCCGGGAGCCGCGGTAATGGATCTCGACCTCTCCGCCGACCAGGTCGCGCTGCGCGACGGCATCGCCTCGATGCTCGCGGCGCGTATCCCGATCGAACGTGTGCGTGCGGGTTTCGACCGGGCGATGTTCGACGAGCTGGCGGCCGCCGGGGTCTTCTCGTTGCGCGCCGACGGCTTCTCGTGGGCCGACTGCGTGGTCGTGTTCGAACAGCTGGGTCGGTACTGCGTTCCCGGGCCGCTCGTACCGTCGATGCTCCTCGGCGACGGACGGATCGCGGGCACCGCGTTCTGGTCGCGGCCGGTCTGGATCGAGCATCTCGATCAGCTCGACGTGATCGTTGTCACCTCCGGAGGCAAGGTGCATCTGGTCGACCCCGGCGCGGTCGAGGCGGATCGTTCGCCGTGGCCGCTCGATCCGTGCACGCCCGTGGCCCGGGTGGCGGACCTGCCGGAGGGAACGCCGGCCGACGTGGGTCGCCTCCACTGGGATCTCGCGGGCGCAACGGTCACCGCTGCATTCCAGCTCGGGCTCGCCGACCGACTGACGGAGCTCGCAGTCGCCTACGCCAAGGAGCGCGTCCAGTTCGACCGGCCCATCGGTGGATTCCAGGCGATCAAGCACATGCTGGCCGACATGCTCACGCGTACCGAGGTGGCGCGCGCCGCCGTTTACAGCGCGGGCGCCGTCCTCGACGAGGAGTCGGATCCGAACACGAGACACCGGCTCGTCTACGGCGCCAAGGTCGTCGCCGGTGACGCGGCGATCGCGAACGGGAAGGTCGCGACGCAGGTCTTCGGGGGAATGGGCTTCACGTGGGAGGTCGACGTGCATCTCTACCTGAAGCGGGCGTGGGTGCTCGACACCCACTTCGAGAGCTCTGATCGCAACGCCGAGCTCGTGTGCGCGACGGCCGGCGACCCCCGGATCCGGGGCGATTCCTGACGCTACTGTCATGTCCATGACGCGGCCGCAGACCACCGTTCTCGCAGCGCTCTCGGAGCGCCTCGCCTCTGATCCGGACGGTCCGTACCTCGACTTTTCCGGCGGCGCCGGCGACAGCGTGAAGCTCACCGCACGCGAGATGGATCGGGAATCGAACCACCTCGCGCACACCTTGAGAGAGCTCGGTGTGCAGCACGGCGATCGCGTCGCAACCCTCCTCGACAACCGCGCCGAACAGGTCGTCACCTTCTTCGCCGCGCTGAAGCTCGGCGCGGTGCAGGTGCCCGTCAACACCGCGTACAAGGGCGAGTTCCTCCGCCATCAGCTCGCCGACTCGGGCGCGAAGGTGTTCGTCGTCCAGGGCGATTTCGCGTCGCGTGCGGTCGAGGTCGTCGGCGACGACACGACGCCCGAGCTGACCCACTGCATCACGGTCGATCCGCCCGACGCGGTCATCGACGCCCGTCCCGTCGTCGCGTGGCAGGACGCGCTCTCCGCGGGGAGCGACGTCCCGGTCGCCGACGTCACGGTGCGCCCGGGGGACCTCGCGTGCTTCATCTACACCGCGGGAACGACCGGCCCGTCGAAGGGCTGCATGCTCCCGCACAACTACATCGTGAGCCTGGCCGACCAGATCGCGCGCGCCTGGCAGCGACGCGCCGACGACGTCGTGCTCACACCGCTACCCCTTTTCCATTTCAACGCGATCTCGGTTTGCGTCGTCGGCACGTTGCTGGTCGGCGGCAACGCGGCGATCGAGCGCCGTTTCTCGGTGAGCAATTTCTGGCCCGAGATCAAGCGCACGGGCGCCACGATGGTGAGCATGCTCGGCTCTCCGGCGATCCTGATCGCGAACGCGGACGACCACCCCGACCAGCAGGGTCACAAGCTGCGCCTGTGCGCGGCCGCGCCCATGCCGCCCGATACCGATCGTCTGTGGCAGCAGCGCTTCGGCTGCAAGACGTTCAGCGGCGGCTATGGGCTCACCGAGGCATCGCTCATCTCGATGCTCGATGCGGGTGAGCCCAACAAGCCCGGCGCCGCGGGCAAGCCCAACCGCCACGAGTTCGAGGTGCGCCTCGTCGACGACGACGACGTCGTGGTCGAGGCCGGCGACGTGGGCGAGATCGTCTGCCG
>JAUZEM010000597.1 GCA_030839005.1 Actinomycetota bacterium
CGAGCATGAGCTGGTACTCGTCGACGAGATCGTTCTGCACGAGCTGGCGAGCCAGCGAGGCACTGCCCCAGACCTGCACGCCGCCGTCACCACCGCTCGTTCGCAGCGAGCGAATCGCCTCGATCGCGTCGATCGCGCCGTCGCCACCACCGAGGAGGGTCGTGTTGTTCCACCTCGACGATGCCTCCTCCGCCGACAGCGTCCGCGACACGACGTACTTCTGGATGGCGTTCATCTGGTCGGCGTACGGGTCGCCCGCCCGGCCCGGCCAGGCGGCGGCCATGCCGTCCCACGTCCGCCGCCCGAACAGCAACGCCTCCGTGCGCCCCATCACCTCGCCGATGACTGCTCCCATCGATTCGGGATCGAAGAACGGCATCGACCAGCCTCCGTGCCGGAAATCGCCGTCGGTGTCCTCGTCCTTGCCGCCGGGAGCCTGCACGACGCCGTCGAGGCTGATGAAGTCACTGAGGATGATGCGCATGTCGGGTTAGACGATGCAGCACCGCGGAACTCATCGCAAACCGCGAACACAATATTCATTGCACTGCCAAAGCGGGCAATAGGTGCGCGCGGCCGAGATGCGCAACGTGTACTCGGTCCCCGACATTACGATTTGAACGTGACCGACGGATCGAGCGTCGCCCGAGCCGAGGATGGCCCACGGAGTGCTTCGGATGCGGATCGGAACGCGGGCGCGCGGTTCGACGACGTCACCTCGGTGCCGCTCGTCTCCAACGTCGAGGAACGAGGCAGGCTTGTCGAGCTCGACTTCGACGCGCTGCCCTTCACGGTGCGGCGCGTCTTCATGATCACGGGCGTTCCCCCTGGAACGAAGAGGGGCGGCCACCGCCACCGTTCCGGCGCCCAGGTCCTCGTCTGTATCAGCGGCCGCATCGACGTCGAGCTGAGGCGGGGCGCGGCGCGCACCGCCGTGACGTTGACACCGGACGCGGGCGGGCTTTACATCCCGGCCGGCATGTGGGCCGCTCAGCGATATCTCGAGGTTGGGAGCGCACTGGTCGTCTTCGCCAGCGACCCGTTCGACCCGGCGAACTACGAGACTTCCTTCTGAATTCTGAGTGATGCGGCGCGGCTCGGCAGCTGAAGTCTCGGTGTGCATCCCGGCGTGGCGCGCGGCGGGCTTCATCGATCGGACGCTGCGGTGTGCCCGCGAGCAGACCCACGACCCGTTGCGGATCGTCGTATCGATCGATCTGTCCGACGACGGCACCGAGGAGATCTGCAATGCCCACGCACGCGCGGATCGCCGAGTGGAGGTCCACACCCACTGCGAACGGCTCGGCTGGGCAAGGAACGTCAACTTCCTGCTCGACCATGTGGACACCGAGTTCGCCTTCCTCTATTTCCACGACGACATCATCGAGCCGACGTACACCGAGCGACTCATCGGTACCCTTCGGAAGCGACCCGACGCGGCGAGCGCCCACTGCGACGTAGGTCATTTCGGCGGCAGCGACTGGGTCAATCCCGGCCGCCAGTACGAGGGCACGGCGGTCGAGCGGGTGGTGACGTTCCTGGTTGCGCCCGATCGTGGGTCACTCCTTCGCAGCGTGCTGCGACGGACGGTGCTCGACGACGGCCTGCGAATGCCGACCGACTCGTTCGCCGGCGTCTGGGCCAACGAAGCGTTCCTGATCAGGCTGGTGGCAGCCGGCCCCGCGCTGCGGGTGCCGGAGACGCTCTACCGGCGATGGGACCAGCGGGGCGGCGGGCTCACCGACAGCTGGCTCTCGCTCGGCGTCGATGAAATCATCGACGGCCATCGCGTGAACGCCGAGTATGCGCTCGCGGTGATCGACGGCATGCGCCCACCACCCGAGGAGCGGGCCGTGCTGCTTTTCGCCCTGTTCGTCAACATGTCGGGCCGCATGCGGGCCGCCGAGCGCATGTATGACGCTCCGACGGTGAGCCCACCGGAACGCCTGCTCCCGGTCTTCGAGGGTATGACCGCTCCGCCCGCGCTGCAGACGCTGCCGGCGCCGCTGCGCACCTGGGTCGCGAAGGCTTACGACCGCCTCTTGCGCGAGACAGGTGCACGAGCGCTGCACGTCGGGGACCACGCGCAGGCTGTCGCCGCCTTCGACACGCTCATCGGCCGGAACCCGACCGACGTCGACGCGTGGCTGCGCCTCGCCGACGCGTACCGGGGCGCGGGCCGCACCTCGGACGCCGAGGAGGCACTCCGTCGAGCGCAGTCGGTGCGCCCGGCATGACGCGCCGCCGCGTCGCGGTGCTCGGTGCCGGGATCATGGGCGCCTCCACTGCCCTGCACCTGGCGCAGCTCGGGGTGCCGGTCACCGTGTTCGATCACGAGAACGCGCCGTTCCGCGGCGCCAGCCGCTGGAACGAGGGCAAGATCCACCTCGGGTTCCTCTACGCGGCCGACCCGACCCTCGACACCGCGCGCGCTGTGCTCCCCGGCGGCCTGGACTTCAAGGACCAGGTCGAGGCGCTCACCGCGATCGCGCTCGGCCCTGTCACGACGCCCGCGGACGACCTCTATCTCGTGCATCGAGATTCCGTGACAGCACCGGACGCGGCGTCGCGCTACTTCGCAGCCGTTGCCGAGCTCGTACGCTCGCACCCGGACGCGCACCGGTACCTCACCGACGCGTCACGCAGTGGGGTCGAGCCTCTCTCGTCGGCTGAGCTCTCCGACCTCGCCGACCCGGCAGTCGTCGTCGCCGGCTTCCGCGTACTGGAGCGCTCGGTCGACACCAACCGCGTCGCGGACGCGTTCGTCGACGCGCTGGATGGCGAGCCCCTCGTCGAGCTGTGCCTGGGCCGGCACGTCACTGGCGTCGCGCCCGCCGGCGAGCGTCGGGACCGGTGGCGCGTGTACACCACCAGTGGGCGCGACGGCGATGGGCCCGACAGCGATGCGTACGACGGCGATGGGCCCTTCGACGCCGTCGTGAACGCGCTGTGGGAGGGTCGGCCACGAATCGACCGCACCGTCGGTCACCGGCCCGACGCGGCCGAGCACCACCGGTATCGGGTGTCGCTGTTCGTGCGCACCACGACCGCGCTCGAGTCGCGCAGCGCGGTGTTGGCGGTGGGAGCGTTCGGGGACGTGAAGTCCTACAGCGAACGCGACTTCTACCTCTCTTGGTACCCGGCGGGGCTGCTCGCCCGCGCGGATGCCGTCGACCCGCCACCCGTCCCCGCTCTGGGCGACCGCGAAAGGAAACGCATCGCCACGGAGGTGTTCGCGGCGCTGGGCGACGTCCTGCCGTGGGTGCGCAACATTGAGCGCGCCCCCTCGGAGGTTCGCGTCCAAGGCGGTTGGGTGTACTCGCAAGGCGGGGGTTCCCTTGACGATCCCGTGGCCGCGGTCCACCGCCGGAACCGATTGGGCATCAGCCGGCTCGGTTCGTACTTCTCGGTCGATACCGGCAAGTACTCCGTGGCACCGACGCTCGCCGAGCGACTCGCTCGCGCGGTCGCCGAGGTGTGACGCGGCGGTCGCCGTGTGATGCCGATCGCCGTGTGATGATTGCCGCGTGCTTCGCGACGACGAGTTGGCGGCATACCGGCGGGAGGGGTTCCACCGAGGTGCGCGAGTCGGCTCGGCGCGCGACATGGATCGCATCCGCGAGCGCATCGAC
>JAUZEM010000013.1 GCA_030839005.1 Actinomycetota bacterium
ATCCCTGCCCGAAATGGCAGCCGAGCTGTTGGATCCGCCGCAGCTTCCGATCGGTGTCGATCCCCTCGGCGACGACCTTCAAGTCGAAGGCGCGCCCGAGCTGGACCATGATCTGCAGCAGCACCAGGTCGGAGCCCTCCTCCTCGAGCACGGCGACGAACGACCGGTCGATCTTGAGCTCGTCGATCGGAAGCCGGTGCAGGTAGGTGAGCGAGCTGTACCCGGTCCCGAAGTCGTCGAGCGCGATGCGCACGCCGAGGGACTTCAGCTCCTCGAGCAGGGCAATGGTCTCGTCGGCGTCGTCGACGAGCACGGACTCGGTGATCTCGAGCCCGAGCAGCTCCGGCGCGAGCCCCGTCTCGCGCAGCGCGCCCTCGACCGCGTCTACGACCGAATGACTGTCGAACTGCCGCGGCGACACGTTCACCGAGACACCGACGCCCGGCGCGACATCTTGCCATTCGGCACAGTCGTGCGCCGCGCGCCGGAGCATCCATTCACCGATCGGGTGGATGAGGCCGGTCTCCTCGGCGATCGCGATGAACTGGTCGGGCGGAACGAGTTGCTCGCCGGGACGCTTCCATCGCACGAGCGCTTCCATGTGGGCGGTCCGCCCTGACGCGAACGCGACGATGGGCTGGTAGTACGCGACCAGCTCGTCGCGATCGATGGCGCGGCGGAGTGCGGACTCGAGGTCGAGCCGGGTGGAGACGAGCGTCTGCATGCGCTCGTCGAAGAGCTCGATGCGACCCCGACCTCGATCCTTGGCGCGGTACATCGCGGCATCGGCGTGGCGGACGAGCTCGTCGGCAGGATCGTCGCCACCGGTCCAGACCGCGATACCGATCGAGGCGGTGAGCATCACCTCGTCGGCATCCAGGACGAACGGGGCGCGCAGCGCTTCGTCGAGGCGGCCCGCGAGGTCGGTGATCTCGTCGATGTCGTGCACCTCGTCGCAGAGCACGACGAACTCGTCGCCGCCGAGCCGGGCGACGGTGTTGCCTTGACCCGCCCCCGACCAGAGCCGCTCGGCAACGTCGACGAGCAACGCGTCACCGACGTCGTGGCCGAGGCTGTCGTTGACGTGCTTGAACCGGTCCAAGTCGAGCAGCACCACCCCGACCACCGTGTGGTGGCGCTGCGCTCGACGCATCGCCTCGTCGAGCCGGTCGATGAGAAGTTTGCGGCTCGCAAGGCCGGTCAGCTCGTCGTACAACCCGCGTTGCTCGAGCGCCCGCGCCGCCTCCTTTTCCTTCGTGACGTCTCGCACGATCGCGGTCGTGAGCGTGCGCCCCTCGATCGTCGTCTCGGAGATCGAGACGCGCGCCTCGAACTCCTCGCCGTCGGCGCGGGCGGTCACGATGTCGAGCGGGACTTCGGTATGTGTCTCGCCGAGCGATTTCCGCAGCCATATTCGGTACTCGGCGGATTCCGGGAGCAGATCCGTGTACCGACCGCCGATCACGTCGGAGGCCGGCACCCGAAAGATGCGTTCCGCCGCCTTGTTGAACTCGAGGATCGCGCCGGTGTCGTCGCTCGTGATGATCGCGTCCGCGGCCGTCTCCAGGATGCTCCGCATCCGCAGCTCCGACATACGCAGCGCGTCTTCCGACCGGCGGTGGGCGTCGATGTCGTGCATGCTCAGCACGACACCGCGGATATCCGGGTCGTCGAGGCGGTTCGCGATCGAGCATTGGAACCATTGGTAGCCGCCGTCGGAACGGCGCAGTCGCAGCTCGACGGTCGGCGCCTCCGACGTGTCGTCGGCGACGGCGAGGAAACGCTCGACGATGCATCCGACGTCGTCGGGATGCACGAGGTCGACTGCGCAACGCCCGATCATCTCCTCCGCCCGGTACCCGAGCGTCGCTTCCACCGACGGTGAGACCCACGAGAGCCCGCGATCGGGGCAGGTGATCGCGACGACGTCGGAGCTGTCTTGCGAGAGCGCGGCGGCGCGGCCGCGCGCGCCGACGAGCTCGCCGATGTCGTACGTCATGGTCGCGACCACGTCGTCGTCGACCGGGACGGCGATCACGCGTCTCCAGGCCGGCCCGCCGGATGGCAGGCGGATCTCGTGGTCGGTCTCGACCCGTTCTCCTGAGGTCAGCGCCGCCTCGAGGATCGGACCGATCTGCTCGCCGGTGACGGCGCCGGCGGTCGCGTCGAGGGGCTGCCAGTCGATCCCGCCTTTGTGGCGAACCGCACGGAACACGACGAACCCGACGCCCGCGCCCTCCAGCGCGGAACGCGCGAACTCTCGCACCTCGCGTTCACGCCGCACATCACGTCTATCGGCGGTGCCGAGAGCACTGCTGAGCAATACGTCCCGCGCCGCGACCGCACTCCGGCGCGCCCATTCGCCCGATTTCTTCCGTCTGAACTATGCCCGACGCACGCGCAGGGTCACCGCTTTCGTAGCCCAGACGATCTTGGCGGACGCAACTCTTGATGGGATTGGGTCGAGCGCCGGAGGGGAAACATCGGGGCATGGGTGTCGTAGTCGTTGTTGTCGTGCTAGTGCTCCTCCTCATCGGCGCGGGCGTTGTGGTCGCGCGGAGAAGCGCTGAGCACAAGACCGAGGAGCGGCGTCGCCAAGCCGTACAGACGCGAGCTGCCGCGAAGACCAGCGAGCTCGAAGCCAATCGGCAAGCCGCCGGCGCAGAAGAGCGGGCGGCCCGAGCAAAACGCGAACAGATCACCGCCGACCAGCAGGCCCAAGCCGCAAAGGCAGAGCGGGCCAAGGCCGAAGAACTCCGTTCGCAAGCGGACGAACTCGACCCCGACGTCGAATGAGACCGGACACGCCGGCACCCGGCGGGCGCGGAGAACTGTCAGCGCAACCGGAGACCGTGCTCGACCATGGCCCCGCTCTAGGGCGTTTACGCGTGGGCCCGGCCGGTCTCGAACCGACGACCTCTGCTTTGTAAGAGCAGCGCTCTACCAACTGAGCTACAGGCCCGCGGTGGGCAACGTGGGCAAATCAGTCTCGCGCCGAACCGGAGGTCCGGCGCTCGCGGAACGAATTCACTCGCTCCACCAGCCGAGCCAGGAGAGCCGGCCTCGGCTGCTCAGGCTTCGGCGACGTGAGCTCGGGTGCTCCGTGCAGCGGGCTGTCGAGACCCCGCGCACCATCGCGCTCGATGATCGTGTCGGTTCGATGAGCAACCATCCGCCAGCTCTCGCCGTCCCGCACCTGCATCCGCGCCGTACGCGACTTGTAGTCGGCCGCAGTCGAGTAGTGCACGACGAAGCTCTTGCGGGTCCGGCCCGGGCTCTGGATCGGCTCTCCCCCGTGCACGAGCCCGCCGTGCCAGATGAACACGTCACCGCGCTTGCACGTGAACGCCCGACGCTCCAGGCCCTGCTCACGGATCTTGTCTTGCTGCCAGACCGAGTACCCCGCACGCTTTTCGCGCGACACGTTCTGTCCGCAGACGACGACGCCGGGCTCGAACTCGAACCAAGGCAGGCGATGCGACCCGGGGACATACGCGAGCGGCCCACTGTCCGGTGTGATGTCCTCGAGGGCTATCCACGCGGCACACAGGTTCGACACGGGACGCGTCGCGACGAACATCGGATCGCGGTGGAGACCTTGCGTCGAACCGTGCTCGAAGTAGAGCGACTGAAACGCGACGGCGGGCTCGTCGAAGATCAGCTCGACCATACGGAATATGGCCGGGTGCAGATACAGGGCCAGAGCCCGCTCCGAGTGACCGTGCAAATCGGGAAGACGGTAACCGACCTCGCGAACGGGACCGTCGTAGTCGGGGAACGACATCGGCCGCCCGTTAGATGGTGAGACGGCGAGGTCCGCGGGTCGTTTCTGCCACAGCCCTCCGATCTCGGCGTCCAGCGCGTCGCAGAATGCTTTGTCGAGACCCAGCGGGAGCATGAGGTGGCCGTTGTCGACGAAGCCATGCAGCTGTTCGGCTTCCGTCGCGGACAGGGCACCGGAGGCGAGGCGCGACTCGATCCGGTCATGGGAATCCGGCTGGTCGAGCCACAAATCGGAATGCACGAGCATCGTTTGCTACCGATCTAATCAGTGCGTACGCACGGACCAATCCTGTAGTGCGCTTGTTGAGAGACTTATCGGCCGGCGGCTAGGGTTCGCAAGATGTGCGCGGAGAGCACACGTTAGAGCAGGGATGATACTTTGCGCGCCGAGGACATTGCCCCGGAAGTCGGCCTCTCATTGACGACACGCACCTTTGGTGCGGTCGTGCTCGACTACAACAACGACGGCTGGCCCGACATCTTCTTGAGCCGCCACGACGCGCCCGCATTCTTGTACCGCAACGATCACGGCCACTTTGTGCGGGACGAGTCAACCGTGTTCCCTGGTCATGTCGACCGGCATCAAGGAGCCGCGGGCGACGTCAACGGCGATGGGCGGCTCGACATTTTCTGTGTGGTAGGCGGCGACTCCGGCCACGGGCCGAAGCATACCGCCAACGAACTGTGGATCCAGCAGGCCGACGGCACGTTCGTGGACGAGGGCGACCAACCGGGACTTGCCGATCCGTACGGCAGAGGTCGCCAAGCCGTGATGTTCGACGCGACCGGAGACGGGCGCGTCGACATCCTCGTCGGCAACGTCTCGCCTCGCAACGATGGCATACCGAGCCCGAATCGATTGTTCCTGAACGAAGGACCCAACGGATGGCGTTCCGCGCCGGAGCTCGGCCTGGATCTCGAGTACAGCGTCGGCGGTGCCGGCGCTCCCGGTTCCCGGTTCGGCGGAGGGAATTGGCCGATGGGGTGTCTGACCACGCTCGACGCCGAGTCGCGCGGCTGGCCGGACGTGCTCATGTGCGCGAAGAGCACGCAAGACGAGGTCCAGAGCGTCCACCTGTTCCACAACGACGAGGGGCACGCGTTCCGCGACGTCACGGCCGAAACAGGATTGGGCGAGATCGCGGCGCTGCATGCGGCGGTCGCCGACCTCACCGGCGACGGTCAGCCCGACCTGGTCGTCGTCAACTCCAAGGGCCTCACGATCTGCCTCAACGATCAGGGAAAGTTCACGGTGGTCCATCAGATGCCCGTCGAGAACGCGTTCCGAGTCGCCGTCGCCGACGCGACCGGCGACGGTCGTCCCGACATCTACGTCATGCGCACTCGCAGCGTCCCGGGCCCGGACATTCCTGATCTGCTCTTGCTGAGCAACGGCACGTACCGCGATCACACGTCGATCGACCTGCCGACGGTGCCGGGCACGGTCAGAGACGACGAGGTCTATCCCATCGACTACGACCGCGACGGCAAGTCGGAGTTCCTCGTCTTACACGGACACTCACTTCACCCCGCCCCGATCCAGCTCATCAGCGTGTCATGAGCGTGGGCGTCGGAAGCTCGGCAATCGGCCCCGGCTCCGCGGGCGACTGTCTGATCCCTCTGTAACGTCTGCTCTCTCTGCTCTGTTCGCCCGCTTTGCACTGTCAGGCGGGGACATTGTGGTCGAAAGCAACTGCCGCAACGCACGCAAGAGCGCCTGACGCTCGGCGTCCGAGGCCGCGGACTTCCACAGGACGTTGAGCTCTGCAAGTCCGGTGTCCGCGGCATCCTCTGAGTGTTCGGCCGGGGGAACGAAGTATTCGGTGTTCCAACCAAGTTCTCTGACAAGCCGTTGATTGTCTGATTCAAAGGTGGCGTGGGCATACCGCTGCAACACCTGACGTGAGCGGGCAACAATCTCAGTTTGGGGAAGGTCCCATTGGAGGATCAGTTTTTTCAGCGGATAGAAGACCTTGTTGTCGTGCATGTTCGACCAGAACATTCCGGGCGGCGCGTCGCGTAGCACGATCGCCATCTCGAGCGGAATGCTTCGGTTGGACCATCTCTCGGGTGTCGACCCAAGCGGGAGATCTCCCAGCCCGAGGAAGACGCGAGCAAAATCGCTCACGACGTGCCCTCCGTCGAGAAGGTCCACGCGGAACGGCCGCATCTCGAACGAAAGATCAGGCGCGGCCTGTCGAACCCGATCGGATATCTGGAGGTACTCGAGCTTCGATCGCTGGCGCCGGAGCCAGACGTCGGGCGGGCGAAAATCGCGAAAGCCCCATTGCAGCCACGCCGACTCGAGCCAGGAGTGTTGAGGACGTACGTAGTACGCGACGCGCACGGAATGGGCGCGGGCGAGCGCCTCGAGGTGGCCGAACACGGAGGTGACATCACCCTCGGCGTTTGCCGCGTCGTTGAAGAAGACTTCGTACGACTCGCTCGAGACGACGAGCACGTCGGCGTGCGCCGCGTGCGCATCGAGCTCCTCGCAAATGCGTCGCGCGACCTCAGGCCGGGTCGCCGGGTCGCGCGCGGCGGTGAGGAATTTTGATGTCGCGTTCGCCGGCGTCGACGGCACCAGGGCGACCGGGTCGGTCGGCCTCGACTGTTCGATTCGCATGGACTGGATTCCGCGGCTCCGCAGCAGCGCAAGGTGCCCGGCGAGCCATTCTTGGATGCTGGTCGACCCGGTTTTCGACATCCCGGCGTGAAAGATGATCAGCGCCATTTCTCGTCTCGCGGGTCCGGCGCGGCGGGTCTCTGCAACCTCGGTTCGGAGACCGACCGGCTCACGGCGCACCCCAACTTCGAGCTCACGCGGACATGACCAGGGCCTCGAACTTTCGCCGACGAGCCCCGCTCAACGTATCCCACGATCCGCGCGCTCCTTCGCGCCTGCCGCAGAACGTCTGCCTACGGGTTTCCGCGGCTCTTGTCCCTTTCGCGACCTTCAGGGGAGGCAATAGCGCTCCGAAAACCACTTTATGTGGTGGCGCAGGCAACTCGCAGTGGCAAGCGCGTTCGTGGTCTTGGCCGGTGTGGACGTGTTCGTCGCGTCTCGCGCCGGTGCCGCGATGGAACCGGCGGCCCCGCTGTCAGTCGTGGCGGAACCCATCGCACCGCTGCACGTGACATCGAC
>JAUZEM010000061.1 GCA_030839005.1 Actinomycetota bacterium
GGCCACCTCGAGCCGACAACCCTCACCGCTCGCTCGCGCGCCGATGATGCCGGCCAGCACGCCGAGCGCGCCGAACAACGGGCCGGCGTGGATACCGACCGACGGGTGCTCGGGGATGGCGCTGAAGCCTTCTTCGGTCGTCGCCGGCTTCACCAGCCCGGCCCAGACGTCATAGGCGAGACCGTGACTCGGCATGTCCTTGTACGGGCCGGTCATGCCGTACCCCGAGATCGTGCAGAAGACGATGCGCGGGTTCACCTCGCGTAGGCGTTCGTAACCGAGCCCGCGCCGTTCGAGCCCGCCCGGGCGCATGGCCTCGACCACCGCGTCCGCACCGCGCGCGAGCTCGAGAAAGGTGTCGCGACCGACATCGGTGCGCAGGTCGAGCACGATGCTGCGCTTGCCGCGGCTGACGTGCAGGAAGAGAAGCGAAACGCCTTCGACGATCGGCCAGGTCATCCGGCGTCCGTAGTCGCCTTGCGGCGGCTCGACCTTGATGACGTCGGCGCCGAGGTCGGCGAGGTGGGTCGTCAGGTTGCCGGGCCCGAGCATCGACACCTCGACGATGCGCAAGCCTGCGAGCGGAGCGGGTCGTTCGGCGGTCACGGGGCCGCAAGTTACTTGCCGGCGGTCAGGCGTCGCCTTGGAGCAAGCGGAGTTGATTGTCGGCGGTGTAGGTCATGCCGCGCTCGATCGCGTCGGAATGACCGTGCAGGCGCGCGTCGGCCATCGCAACCAACGTCGCGCCCACGAACGAGGCCGACGGTGGGGCGCACGCGTCGATGTTCGCGGTGACGATCTGAAGCCGGGTCACCGACCTCAACGCCGCGTCGACCGCGCTGCGGGCGTCCTTGCCCTTGATCCGCACGAGTTGCTCGATCTCGTCCCGCAGCCGGACGACCTCGCGCCGGGCCACGCGCTCGCGGGCCGGTCCCTCGATCTTCGACTCATGGGACGTGTGCTCATCCGGGGCTGGTCGCGCCAGGCGCGACCGAAACCACGAATGCGCGCTCTGGGTGGATGACATTGCGAACCCCCTCGCCGGGCTTATCGGCGGATCGCGCGGGGTTCCTGAGGCGCGAGGCCCGAACCCCAAAGCGGACGGCGGCCTCAGGATTGTCCCGTCGTGGAGCTCGACACGGCCCCGAGCACGAGGATCGCGATCAAGAAGGCGATGGCCAGGAAGCCGAGAACGATGCCGGCCAGGGCCAGCCCGTCGCCGCCCTGGCGGCCGTGGGACTCCCGGATCTGGTGACGGGCCACGAAGCCGAGGACGACGGCCACGACGGAGCCGACGCCGCACGGAACCCAGCCCACCAGGCCCAGGACGAACGACGCGATCGCGAGACCGTTCGTCGTAGGCGGCTGGAAGCCCGACGGCAGGTAGGGCGGAGGGTATTGACCGTACGGACCCTGACCCGGCGGTGCGTAGGCACCGGCCGGACCGTAGGGACCGTACGGGGCGGGCGGCGCAAAGGGATTCGGCGGAGCTGATGCCTGCGGAGGCGCGCCGGGAGGAGGTGGGAGCGGCGCCGAGCCGGGAGCGCCCCACTGGGCCGGGGAAGGCGGAGCGCCCCAAGGATTGGCCGGCCCGGGCGGGGCCGGGTTGGCCGGCGGGGACGGGGCCGGGTTGGGCGGCGGGGCCGGCGGAGGCGCGGAGCCCGCGGGCGGCGCCGGCGCGGCCGCGAGGTCGACGCCGCAGCGAACACAGAAGCGGTTGTTCCGGCTGTTGTCGTAGCCGCAGTTCGGGCACACCATCGCAACCAGCCTACGGCCGCGCGGAAACCGCGCCGGCGAGGCCGGGAGAGCCGAAGGCAACCTCGTACGATCGAGCCCGCGTGCGGTGGTTTCGGACGGTCACCGGTGTCGGATGCGTGGCGGGTGCGCTCGCGCTCGCCGGTTGCGCCACGCCCGGTTTCAATGCGAGCCGGCTCCAGTCACAGCTCGTGCACGCGGGCACGACGGTCGACCAAGCTCGCTGCGTCACGAAGGGCCTGACCGACGCGTTCGACGAGAGTCAACTCGGCACGCACTCCGCTCCGACGGCGGACGAGCTGACGACGACCCGCACCATCCTTTCGAGATGCCAGGTCAAGCTCCCGCTGCAGCCGCTGCGCTGAGCTCACTCATCGTGTAGAGCGCGAAGAGCTCCAGATCAACGGCCGCGAGCTTGTCGCGCCCGCCCGATTCGCGGTCGATCACACAGATCACGGGACCGAGTCGGGCGCCGCGAGCCCGTAGCTCCGAGGCCGCGTCGAGGACCGCGCCGCCGGACGTGACGACGTCTTCCACGATGCACAGGCGCCGGTCGTCGATCTCGGCGCCCTCCGCGAGCCGGCACGTGCCGTAGGACTTGGCCTGCTTGCGGACGTACACCGCGGGTAACCGGGTCGTCTGGGAGATCATCGTCGCGAGCGGTACCCCTCCGAGCTCGAGTCCTGCCAGGGCATCCACACCGTGCGGCACCAGCGCCGCGCACGATGCCGCGATGTCGCGCAACAGCCGCGGGTCGGACTCGAAGCGATACTTGTCGAAGTACTCGTGACTCACCACGCCCGACCGCAGGGTGAAGGTGCCGGTGAGGTGCGCGGCGTCGTAAATGCGACGGGCGAGCTCGGTGCGGTCCACGCGCCGAACGTACATCCATCGAAGGGGACAAAACGTCCCGTTGACCACTCGACCTTTGCCCTCTAGCGTTCTCCTCGCGGAAGGGGAACACCGCGCCGGCCTGCGCCCGATGTCATGCATCGGGGCGCCGGCTCGGAAGCAGAGGCACTGGGATGACGGGGCCGGGGGGAACCGTCATCCCGGAGCCCTGGACCGGCTCCGTCCCGCCAAACGCAGCAGCGCTCGCGTCTCGTCGGGTGCCATGTTGGGGTCGAAGCACTTGAGCTCGGCCATCTCCGCCACCTGTCGGTAGAAGTCCGGCCCGAGATAGCGCCGGGCAAACGTGCGGTGGAACACCGGAGTCCGCACCGCGTTGAGGACCGCGGCGACCGGGCGAGGCAACGGGATGCGCCCGCAGCAAATCAGTGCGTAGGTGAGGGCGACGTCGGCCATCGGGTTGCCGCGGCGGGCGTTCGGCCAATCGATCACGACCGGTCCGCGGGGCGACATGATCACGTTGAGCGGATGCAGATCGAGATGCAGCAGACGGTCGCCGCCGCCGGGCATCTCCGGGAGCCAGTCGGGCCCGGGAATCTCGTGCAGTTGATCGTGGAGGTCGGCGAGGGCGCGAACGTGAGCCCCGAGCTTCCACGGTGGTCGCACCATCGCGTCGGCCATGATGGGCCCGTCGATGCGTTCCATCACGATCTCGGTGCCGTCGGCGCGCACCTCCTCGATGCGCGGCACCGGGTAGCCCTGCTCGGCTGCATAGCGCATCGTGCGCGCCTCGTGCGCGATCGATCGGCCGGAGCGCGTCCTGCGCAGCACGAGACCCGGGGCGAATTCGAAGATGTCGCCGTCGCGTCCGCTCGCGAGCAGCTTCATCAGACGATGCGGCTCGTCTTGTCGCCCCAGTAGCGATCGCGCAAGAGCCGCTTGTAGAGCTTGCCGGTCTGCTCGCGGGGCAACTCCCGGTCGAAGTCGACCGCTTGCGGGCACTTGTAATGCGAGAGATGCGCGCGGCAGTAGGCGAGCAGCTCCTGCTCGAGCCCGGGGCCGGCGTCGTCCCACGCGGTCGGTTGCACGACCGCGTGCACGCGCTCGCCCATCTCGGGATCGGGGATACCGAACACCGCGACGTCGTAGACCTTCGGGTGGTCGATGAGCAGGTTCTCGGCTTCTTGCGGATAGATGTTCACCCCGCCCGACACGATCATGAACGTGCGCCGGTCGGTGAGGAACAGGTAGCCGTCGGCGTCGAGGTATCCCATGTCGCCGACCGTCGACCAGCCCTTCTCGTTGAACGAGTCGCGCGTCTTGGCCGCGTCCTTGTGGTACTCGAAGCCCGGACGATTCGGCGGCGGCTCGAACCACACGGTGCCGACCTCGCCGACCGGTTGCTCGAGGCCGGCATCGTCGAGTATGTGGAGCGGGCCCAGCATCGAGCGACCGACGGAGCCCGGGTGCGCGAGCCAGTCGGCCGAGCTGATGTATGTCGCGCCGGTTCCCTCGGTGGCCGCGTAGTACTCGTCGATGATCGGACCCCACCACTCGATCATCTTGCGCTTGGTCTCGACCGAGCACGGTGCAGCCGCGTGCAGCACGACCTTCTGAGACGACAGGTCGTACTTGGCGCGCACCTCGTCGGGCAGCTTGAGCATGCGAACGAACATCGTGGGCACCCATTGTGAGTGGGTGACGCGATACTGCTCGACGCAAGCGAGTGCCGTCTCGGGATCGAAGTGCTCCATCACGATCACCGTGCCGCCGAGGCGCATCGTGCTCATCGAGTAGAAGAGCGGCGCCGAGTGATACAGCGGCGCCGGCGAGAGATAGATGGCGTTACCGTCCATCCCCCACACCGCGGTCATCATTCCCATCTCGACCGGCTGATCCCCGACCCGTTGGCGCGTGATCTTGTACTTCACGCCTTTCGGCCGCCCCGTCGTTCCCGACGAGTACAACATCCGCGTTCCTTCGAGCTCCTCCTCGAGGGGGACGGCGGGAAACCGGTCCCGCGCGCTCTCGTACGGCTCATAGCCGTCGACCACGTTCGCCGGATCACCGACCATCAGCCGCACTTTGACGCGCGGCATCTTGTCGACGAGCTCCGCCGCGATATCCGCCAGCGTGTCGCTCGTGACGAGCACCTGCGCGTCGCAGTCGTCGAGAATGTAAGCGACCTCGTCCGCATTGAAATGCGTGTTGATGCATGTAAAGAAAAGCCCGGACCGCTGCGCCGCCCAGCACGGCTCGAAGAACTCCGCGCGGTTCTCCATAAAAACCGCAACATGATCCCCGAACCGCAACCCCGCATCAAAGAACAACTGCGCAAGCCGATTCGACCGATCATTGAGATCGCGGTATGTGACGACCTGCCCAGAGCCCGCCATCACATAAGCAGCATGCAACGGCCGCTCAAGAGCATGCCTACCAGGCCACATACGCTTCCCCTCCCCCCTTCCCCTTCAACCCGTGCGATGGAGGCGAGAAGAAACGAGAAAAGGAAGGTGGAGG
>JAUZEM010000113.1 GCA_030839005.1 Actinomycetota bacterium
CGCCGCGATGATGCTCACGAGCATGTGGGCGCTCGACGACTTCACCGGCGCGAACGGCGGGACGCGCTTCGTCCCCGGCTCGCATCTCTTTGCCCGGACGCCCGACGAGCCCGGCGCGCTCGACGGCGTAGAGGTCCGCGAGCTCGAGATGCCCGCCGGCGCGGTGATGATCTTCCACGGATCGCTGTGGCACGGCGGCGGCGCGAACACGACGTCTGACGTCTGGCGCTGCGGTGTGAACGTGCAGTATTGCCCGGGCTTCGTGCGTCAGCAGCAGAACCCGTACCTCGGCATACCGCAAGCCGTCGCGGCCACCTTCTCCGATCGACTGCTCGAGTTGCTCGGGTACCGCCTCTACAAGGGCATCATGGGTCACGTCGACGGCGCCAGCCCCGGTGAGGTCGCGTTCGGCGCGCGTCTGGCCGAGACTGCGTACCGCGACAGTGAGCTCCGCGGCACCCGACCGATGACCGGCGACCTCGAGCGCTGACCGCTACTCCTCGCGCTCCAGCACGAGTGGCGCGCAGTCAGAGCCTTCGCCCGGCGCGGGTCGATGCCGAACCGCACGTTCCGGAACGATTTGCACGGTCGAGCCGTCGACGGACGCCCGGCCGTCGACGATCAGGGAATAGTCGTCCGGGCGAGACGGCGGCCACAGCAGCGACACGTTCGGCCGGGCCCGCGCGTTCGCGCAGCTGCGGTTGCCCGCATCGCAGGTGATCGACCCCTCGTGTATGTGCGGAGCGATCGCCACGGCGTGCGCGCTTTCGTCGTCGGACACCGTGAGGAGGTACGCGAACGGCGCCTGCGCGCCGGCGACTGCGCGCAGTTCACCGAGCTCGACGCGGATGCTCATCGGGCCGACCTCCGGGAGAACTCGCGGGGCTGGTAGTAGCCGGGCTGGGTGTCGCGCCGCCCGCGCTTCGTCGTGTAGCGCCACTGCGCGGAGATCCGGCCCCGCACCGCGGATCGCGTCTTCGGCACGCCGTGCAGCCAATCGGCTTGGAAGCGGCCACCGAACACCATCAGGTCGCCGCCGGCGGGGGAGAGGTCACGGGCGGTCGACGCGTCCCGGGTGTTGCGTCGTTGCACGAGAAACGGTCGCTGCGCGCCGAAGGTCACGATCGCCACCACCGTGTCGTCGAGCCAGCGCATCTCGCGGTCACGGTGCATCGCGACGCTGTCACGCGAGTCGCGGTAGTACGCGAAGCCGAAACCCTCGAACCGAGCGCCGTACTTGGCCGCGATCGCCTTCTGCGCGTCGGCGAGCACAGGGTGCCCCGGGTGGGCCATCGAACCACCCGCGCCCAGTCGCGGCTCGTCGATCCACCGTTCGTACCGCCACACGCGTCCTTGTCGCCACGCGAGCGTGGACACGAGGTGCTCGTAGACCTCGTCCGCGCCGCGCAGCCAGCCGCGCGCGAGGTCGACCCACGAGGTGTCGTCGAGCTGCAGTCGCTCGAAGGGCACGTCCCGGTCGATCGCGGGCGCGACATCCATGTCGAGCAGCGTAGCGACGCGTGCATCGAGAGACGTCTGTCATTGAGGGACGTCTGCATTGAGGGACGTCAGCGCGTCGCGGCGTAGCACGCGTTGATCAGCTCGTAGCTCCGGACGTCGCCGGCCAGACCGATGTCCATCCGGTTCATGACGTACCCGAACGCGAGCTCGGCGTCCGGATCGGCCCAGCCCACCGATCCGCCCGCGCCGAAATGGCCGAACGCGTGCGGCCCGCCGAGCTCGATGAGGCTCGAACGCACCATGAAGCCGAGGCCGAACTGGATGTCGAGGTCGAGCAGCACGGTGTTCGGGCCGGTCGTCAACTGCGTGGTCGCCCGCCGCAGCTGCTCGTCGTCGAGGATGCGGACGCCGTCGACGGTGCCGATGCACGCGGCGTAGAGGCGCGCGAGGGAGCGCGCGTCGCCGATGCCGTTCGCGGCGGGAACCTCGGCCGCGTGCAATGCACGGGAATTCCAGACGTCCGGGCTGGAGAACACGCCGCCGGGCGCGAACAGCGCCTTGCCGAGCAGCGTGTGCGGACCCATGATCTCGTCGACGAACGCGCGTACCTCCGGATCCTCGGCGATGAGCGGGTCGGCCAAACCTCCGACCAGCGGCGCGACGCGCGGCTCTTCCGAATCCGGGAGCCCGATCCAGAAGTCGAGACCGAGGGGTGCCGCGATCTCTTCGTGGAAGTAGGTGCCGACGCTTTTGCCGGTGATGCGACGAATCACCTCACCGACCAGCCATCCGTAGGTGGTCGCGTGGTAGCCGTGCCGAGAGCCCGGCTCCCAATGAGGAACCTGCTGCGCCAACGCGTCGACGACCGGGTCCCACGAGAGCGCCTCCTCCAAGGTCATCTCGGCGTCGGTCCACGCGAGCCCGGCTTGATGCGACAGCAAGAACGACACGGGGATCTTTTCCTTGCCACCCGCGGCGAACTCGGGCCAGTAGCGCGCGACCGGCGCGTCGACGTCGAGCCGGCCTTCCTGCGCAAGTTTGTTGGCGCAGACGGCGGTCGCTCCCTTGGTCGTCGAGAAGACGAGCGCGAGTGTGCGCTCGTCCCACGCGCGCCCCGTCACGACATCGGCGGTACCGCCCCAGAGGTCGACGACCTTGTGGCCCCGGTAGTACGCGCTGAACGCGGCACCGATCTCGAGGCCCTTGGCGAAGTTCGCCTCGAAGGCGCGTCGCACACCTTCGAAGCCGCTCGCGGTCATGCCGTTGCTCTCGGTCATGCCGTTGCTCCCGGTCATGGAGAGAGGTCTACCAAACTGGCTGCGGGGCCGCGGGCGGGCCGCACCTCGATGACCGGGCTGCACCTCCGCCGCCCCTACACTGGACATCCCCCCGTACTGGAGTTCTCATGACCGCGCGCGACGACCTGCGCAATGTGGCGATCATTGCCCACGTCGACCACGGCAAGACGACGCTCGTCGACGCGCTCCTGTGGCAGTCGGGCGCGTTTCGCGCCAACCAGGACGTCAACGAGCGGGTCATGGACTCGAACGACCTGGAGCGCGAGAAGGGCATCACGATCCTCGCCAAGAACACCGCGGTGCGCTACGGCGACGTGACGCTCAACATCGTCGACACCCCCGGCCACGCCGACTTCGGCGGCGAGGTCGAGCGGGCGCTCGCGATGGTCGACGGGGTGCTCCTCCTGGTCGACGCGAGCGAAGGTCCGCTCCCGCAGACCCGCTTCGTGTTGCGCAAGACGCTCGAAGCGCGACTGCCGGTGATCCTTGTCGTCAACAAGGTCGACCGCCCGGATGCGCGCATCGCAGAGGTCGTCGACGAGGTGTACGAGCTCTTCCTCGATCTCGGCGCCGACGAGCACCAGATCGAGTTCCCGATCGTCTACGCGAACGCACGCGCCGGCTGGGCGTCGCTCGACCCCGATGCCGAGGGCAGTGACCTCAAGCCGCTGTGCGAGCTGATTCTCGAGCGCATTCCTGCGCCCGAGTACGACGCGGGGTACCCGTTCCAGGCGCTCGTCACCAACCTCGACGCGTCGCCCTACCTCGGACGCCTCGCTCTGTGCCGGGTGCGCAACGGACGCGTGCGCAAGGGCGAGCAGGTCGCGTGGTGTCGCATCGACGGAACGATCGAGCGCGTGAAGATCGTCGAGCTGTATCTCACCGACGCGCTCGATCGAGTTCCGGCCGACGACGCCGGACCGGGTGACATCATCGCGGTCGCCGGCATTCCCGAGATCACGATCGGTGAGACGCTTGCCGACGCGGACGATCCTCGGCCCTTGCCGCCGCTCATCGTCGACGAGCCGAGCCTCTCGATGACGGTCGGCATCAACACCTCGGTACTCGCCGGCCAGGACGGCAGGAAGCTCACGGCGCGCCAGGTCGAGAACCGGTTGCAACAAGAGCTCGTCGGCAACGTGTCGCTCCGGGTCTTGTCGACCGAGCGGCCCGACGCGTGGGAAGTGCAGGGTCGCGGTGAGCTCCAGCTGGCCGTCCTCGTCGAGACGATGCGGCGCGAGGGGTTCGAGCTCACGGTCGGCAAGCCGCAGGTCGTGATTCGCGAGATCGACGGCAAGCGCCACGAGCCGGTCGAGCTGCTCACGGTCGACGTTCCCGAGGACTATCTCGGCGTCGTGACGCAACTCCTCGCCCTGCGCAAGGGCCGCATGGAGCAGATGGTCAACCATGGTACGGGTTGGGTGCGCATCGACTTTCGGGTTCCGGCGCGCGGTCTCATCGGCTTCCGTACCGAGTTCATGACGGAGACGCGCGGCACCGGAATGCTGCACCACGTGTTCGACGGTTGGGCTCCGTGGTTCGGCGAGCTGCGTACGCGCCCGACCGGCAGCTTGGTGTCCGACCGGCGCGGGATGACGACCGCCTACGCGCTGATGAACCTGCAAGAGCGGGGCGCAATGCTGATCGGCCCCGGCGTCGAGGTCTACGAGGGAATGATCGTCGGCGAGAACGCGCGCGCCGACGAGATGGACGTGAACCCGACGAAGGAAAAGCAGCTCACGAACCATCGGGCGTCGGGTTCCGACGATCTCGTGCGGCTCGTGCCTGCCCGGGTGATGTCCTTGGAGCAGGCGCTCGAATTCATCACCGACGACGAGTGTGTCGAGGTGACACCGAAGAGCGTGCGGCTGCGCAAGGTGTTGTTGTCGGCGAACGATCGCGGCCGCCTGCGCAATTCCCTGAAGCCACCGCGCAACCAACCTGGCCGGGCCTAGCGAGCCGTTCGGTCGAGCAGCCTGCGGGCAGTGCCGCCGAGGAACAGGGCCCGCGCGTCGTCGTCGAGCGGGAGCGCCTTGGCCTCGGCGAGCGAACGGCGCATCGGGAACCAGGGTTCGTCACTGCCCCACAACACGCGTCCGCGGTACGTCTTGGTGTTCATGAACGCGACGAGGTTCGGGTCGATGTACTTGGGCGCGTACGCCGTGCACGAGACGTGGAGATTCGACCACTTGCGCATGTAGTTCATGAGCAGCTCTTCGTACGGGTGACCCATGTGCGCGACGATCACCGTCAGATCGGGGAAGTCGATCAGCACGTCCTCGAGCAGCTCCGGATGTTGGACGCGCGAGCGCACCCGTGGGCCCGGAATCCCGGCATTGATGCCGACCGGCAACCCGAGCTCCTCGCACACCTGATAGATCGGGTAATGACGCGCGTCGTTCGTCGGCACCTGCGACGCGAGTGGCATCACTCTCACCATGCAGAACGCGGGATGCTGTGCGAGCTCGCGCACCCGCTTGACCTGGCGACCGGGACGCGACGGATCGCCGACGCCACCCGCGACCATGAAGCGACCGGGATGCGCGTCGCAGATCTCGAGCAGCTTGTGCGTGTTGCGATCGAGCCCGCCCGTGAACACTCCGGTCGCGACGCCGAGCTCGTCCATGACCGCGAGCAGCGATTCGACCCCGACCGGGCCCTGATTGCTCCCGAGGTAACCGGGGATGTTCTCGTAGCCTTCCTGGGTCACGAACTCCTGCGCGGATTGCTCGGTGACGAGGTTGACCCAGATGTCGAAGACGTCCATGACCGGCCGACGCTAGCCAAGGTCGCGGATCGGGCGCACGGGCTACGTTGGCCGCATGCGTGCCGCGTTGCTCGAGGCGTCGGAGAAGCCGCTGGCGATCGTCGACGACGTCGACATCGAAGGCCCCCGCGCCGGCGAGGTTCGGGTGCGCGTGTCGCACTGCGGCGTTTGCCATTCCGATCTCTCGCTCGTGAACGGCACGTTTCCGTTTGTCGCGCCCACTGTGTTGGGTCACGAGGCCGCCGGGGTCGTCGACTCCGTGGGCGCCGGGGTCACGTCGGTGGTTCCGGGTGACAAAGTGGTCCTCACGCCGGTTGCAGTCTGCAATGCCTGCTACTGGTGCGCGCGCGGTGAGTACGGATGCTGCGTCAACACGATGTCGATCAGCACGGGCACTTTCAACGACGGTCGGACGCCCCTGTCGCGCCACGGGCAACCCGTCCTGCGGGGGGTCGGCCTCGGCGGGTTCGCGGAATTCGTGATCACCACCGAGACCGGCGCGATCAAGGTCGCGCCGGATACTCCCCTCGAGGTTGCGTGCGTGATCGGCTGCGCGGTGCAGACCGGTGCGGGTGCAGTGCTCAACACAGCGCGCGTCCCCGAGGGGGCGACCGTTCTGGTCGCGGGAGCAGGCGGCATCGGCGTGTCGATCGTCCAGGGCGCGCGGGTGGCCGGCGCGACGAAGATCATCGTGTCCGATCCCGTCGACGCGCGCCGCGAGATGGCCACGCGCTTCGGCGCGACCGACGTCATCGACCCCGTCGCCGACGACGTCATCGGTGCAGTGCAGCAGATAACCGGCGGTATCGGTGTCGACTTTGCCTTCGACGCGGTGGGCGCGGGCCCGGTCATCGAGTCGTGCATCTGGGCGACGCGCAACGGCGGGACGACGGTGATGGTCGGTGCGGGCGGCATCGACCAGACGGTCTCGCTCGCGCCGCCTGTGCTCTTCACGCTGTCCGAGCGCAAGCTGATGGGCTGCCTGCTCGGGAGTTGCAACGGTCGCCGTGACATTCCTCGCCTGCTCGACCTGTGGCGCGCCGGCCGGCTCGATCTCGAGGGGATGATCACCGCGCGTCGCCCGCTCGCCGAGGTCAACGAAGCGTTCGCCGACATGACCGCGGGCCTCGGCCTGAGAACGGTCCTGACGGTCTAGGGAGGCGCCATGGAATTGTCGCTGCCGCCGCAACTCGAGGACTTCGTGCGCGCCCAGGCGCGCAGCGGTCGGTACGTCGACGAGGAAGACGTCGTGCGCGACGCCATCCGACAGATGCGCGCGTTGGTGAAGGCAGCCGAGGATCCGACCGTCGTCGGGCTGGTGCGGGACGCGATGGGCATCGCGAATCAAGCGCAACGCGACGTCACCAACGTGTTGCAGATCGCCGACCGCGAGACCAGCGTGCTCGGTGAGGTCGTCGGACACGCGGCGTCGCTCGCGAGCGCGGCCGTCGACGTCATGCGCAAGGTGCCGGGTGGGCGCGAGCTCGACCGTGTGATTCGTGGTCCGGTCGAGCTCCTGACCGCGACGGCCGAGCGCGGCGAGGTACAGGCCAAGGCGATCCGACAGAATCTCGAGGCGACGGCCAAGGCGCTCGGGTTGCTCACCGCAGTGCTCGAGCGCGTGAGCAGCGCGAGCCGCACTGTCAATCACGTCATCGCCCCCCAGCAGTGACCGCGCGCGAGCTGAGCGCGGAGGACGCGGCGGCGCGGCTGCGACCGGCCGACACCTTGGCGATTCCGCTCGGTCCGGGCGCGCCGGACGGGTTGCTTCATGCGCTGGGCGAGCGCGACGACTGGCAGGGGCTCGAGGTGTTCGGCGCGCTGCTCCTCGATCTGTACGCAGTCTTCACGAAGCCGGGCGTCCGCTTGCGCAGCGGCTTTTTCGGGCCGGCCGAGCGGGCGCTGCGCGATGCAGGCGCGAACGTCGAGTTCATCCCGGCCGACTTCCGGCGCTTCGTGACGATCGCCGAGCAGTTCGCGCCGCGTGTCATGGCGACCGCGGCCGCTCCGCCCGACGAGCACGGATTCATGAGTCTGTCATTGCACGCGGGCGCGACGGTGGGCGAGTTGCATCGGGCCGCGCTCGATCCGAATCGCATCGTGATCGTCGAGGTGAACGATCAGCTGCCGCGCACGCTCGGTATCCCGCCGCAATTCCCGCACACGTTGCACGTCGACGAGGTCGACGTGATCGTGCGCAACGACCGGCCGCCGTTCGTCCTCGACGACGAGGTGCCGAGCGACGTTGACCGGGCGATCGCGGCGTTCGCCCGGGAATTCGTTTCCGAGGGCTGCACCTTGCAGACCGGAATCGGGGGCGTGCCGTCGACGATCGTCGCGGTGCTCGCGGAGGCCGCGGGCGGCGACTACGGAGTCCATTCGGAAATGTTCACGACCGGTCTCATGCGACTTCACCAGGCCGGGAAGGTCACGAACGCGCGGAAGGGACAGTTCCGCGGGTTCTCGATCTCGACGTTCGCGCTCGGCACGAGCGAGCTGTACGCCTGGCTCGACCAGAACCGCGAGGTTCGGTTCTTGCCGGTCGACATCGTGAACGCGCCCGACACCATCGCGCGCAATCACCATGTCGTGTCGATCAACGGCGCACTCGCGGTCGATCTGTACGGACAGGTCGCCGCCGACCGGCTCGACGGACGCCAGTTCTCGGGAATCGGCGGCCACGAGGACTTCGTCGCGCAATCGGGCCTGGAGCTCAGCGATCGATCGCTGATCTGCCTCCCGTCGACTGCTCGGCCCGACGGCGTGCCCGACGGCGCGCCCGACGGTGTGCCCGACGGTGTGCCCGACGGTGTGCCCGACGGTGTGATGGTGTCGCGGATCGTGACGACGTTGACGCCGGGAACCACGGTGACGACACCGCGACATCAGCTCGATCTCGTGATCACGGAGCACGGCGTCGCCGAGCTGCGCGGTCGCACCGTGGGCGAGCGCGCGGCCGCGCTCGCCGAGATCGCGCACCCGGACTTCCGCGACGGCCTACGCGCCGCCGCGGATATGACCTCCTGATCGATGCCGGGATGAACGAGCTCTGGATCGTCCGTCATGCCGAGACCGAGTGGAGCAGGGCAGGCCGCCACACCAGCTCCACCGACGTGCCTCTGACCGAAGCCGGGCGTGTCGCCGCGTCCGCGCTCGGGCCCGCGCTCGCGCCGCATCGATTCAGCCTCGTGCTGACGAGTCCGAAAACACGCGCGCGCGGCACTGCGGCCGCGGCCGGTTTTGCCGATGCCCGCGTCGACGACGATCTATGTGAGTGGGACTACGGCGAGCTCGAAGGTCTGACGACGCCCGAGATCCGTGGTCGGGGCGCGGCGTTCGACGGGTGGACGGTCTGGCGCGGACCGGTGCCCGGCGGGGAGACCATCGCCCTGGTCGCGGCGCGCGCCCGCCGCGTGCTCGACCGGGTCGCGGCGGCGGACGGTGACGTGCTGTGCTTCGGGCACGGGCACGCCTCCCGGGTGCTCGTCGCGGTGGCGCTCGAGCTCCCCCCGCAGGCCGGCGCTCGACTCGCACTTGATCCCGCGACGATCAGCGTTGTCGGCTCCGAGCACGAGGAGCGCGCCCTGCGCGCCTGGAATGTCCGTCCCGGCGGGGACCGGCGGGCCTTGGAGTGATCGCCTCGAAGTGATCATCGGCCTCGAGCACCGACACCAGCCACATCGGGGCGGCGCGTCGCGCGCGCAAAAGCGGCCGATTTTGATCAAGTGCGCGCGAAGTGCGGCCGAAATAACACTTGGCATGCGTGGGTCAGGCGTCAACCGGCCGGCGGCCGTCGCGTCCGACGCGACGCACCGCACGGGGGAATCGCGAATGCTTCTCGACGAGCTTCTCGCCGAGCGCGAACGCGGCCAGCCGGTCGCGCCCGCGCCGGTGCTCACCGTCGATCCGGTGGCCGTCCCGCCCACGCTCGAGAGCGGCCGTCGAGCCGTACGTCAGCGTCTGGCGGACCTCGAGAGCGCGGCGCGCCGCAACTTCCGGTCGGCGGAAGAGGCACGGCGCGTGCTCGCCGACGAGCACGAGCGGCTCCAGCAAGAGGCGACGGCACGCACCCAGGCGCAACATGAGGCCGCGGCCCTGCGGCGCGAGGTCGAGCGGCTGAGCACGAACGAAGCTCGCCGCGCGGCCCAGGAGCGCACGCGGGCCGAGCGCGTGGCCCGCTCCCAGCTCTCCGACGAGCTGAAGCAGTTCCAGAAAGAGCACGAACTCGCGCTGCAAGAGATGACGGAGCTGCGCAGCTTGCTTTCCGAGCACGACGGCCTGCTCGACGAGTACGTCACACGCCTGCGCGACGAGCAGAGGGCGCGCGCCGAGCTCCGCGCGGAGCTCGAGCACGCGGAAGCAGCGCGGTCGCTCGCCGAGCGCGTTCTCGAGCGCGCGACCGAGAGTGCGCGTCAAGGCGCGGAGGACGAGATGATCCGGCTGGCGACGGCCGAACAGCAGCTCGTCGACCTCCGTTCCGACCGCGACCGGCTCGCCGCCCAGGTCGCGGCGCTGACCGCAGGCGACGGCCCGATCGGGCGGATGACCGCGCAGCTCGAGGAGAAGGATGCGGAGAGCTCGCGGCTCGCCGTGCGCGTGGCCGACCTGAGCGCTCGAATCGACGCGTCGGAGGAGGCGGCCCAGGATGCGCTTTCCGAGCGCGACGACGCGGTCGCGGCGCGCCTGGGGGCCGAGGAGCGTTGCTACGAGTCGGAACGAGCGCGCGCCGACGCCGAGCTGGCCGTCGACGTCGCCGCGAGACGGATCGGCGAGCTGGAAGCCGAGCTGGCGGAGCGAATCGCAACGACCGACGCGCGCACGCGCGAGGTCGACGCGAAACTCGGGCAACTGCGGCGCCAGGCGCGTGAGGCCTCGAGCGCCCGGCTCGCCGCCGAGGAAAAGTTGGCAACGGCCGAGGCCGAGCGCGACGAGTTGCGGGCCCGGGTGGCCGATCTGTCGGCCGAAGGCGTGCGGGCGCGTGCCGATGGCGACCAGCTCCGCGCGCACGCCGCGATACTCGGAGACGAGCTTTCGGCGATGCGTGCGACGGTGGCCGAGCTGCAGGCCGCCGACGCCGACGCCGGCGGCCCGCTCACGGACGAATCGTCGGACGAAACCCCGCAACCGGCGCGATCCGCCGGGGATGCTTTCGAGGTCGCGTCCGAAATCCCGCCGCCGTTGCCGTCGCGCGTCGCCGGCCGCCAGGCGCCGGCGGCCCCGCTCTCCCGCCGCCGGCCGAAGCGGGAGCCCGCGACCCTGGGCGAGGTCGAGTATCACGTCGGCTTCGTGCCCGAGGTTGGGCAGGACGAGATCGACACCGAGGTCGAACCCCCCGGGGTCGAACCTCCCGAGGTCGAGTGCAACGACGAGGCGATCCCGCCCGAGACGCCGGAGCCGGTGGCCGTGCGCCCCGCCCCACCCCGTCCGACGGGGGAAGCGTCCCGACGCACCGCGCTGGCCGAATTCACGGCACTCGCTACCGCCAACGGCGACGACTTCTCGTTCCGTCGTCGCTGATCTCCCCTTCGGGAGTGAAATTCCGGGAATACTTTGCCTAGCTAGTTAGCTATGCTAACTGTATGGCGAACACCGAGTACCGGGTCCGGAGTTCCGAGCTGGCTTCAGAGCTTCGTTTCGCGGTGATGCGGCTCAGCCGCCGGCTGCGCCAGCACGCACCCGAGGACATCACGCCGTCACAGCTCTCGGCGCTCTCGGTGATCGTGCGTGAGCAGCGCCTGACGCTTTCGCAGCTCGCCGAGGCCGAGCGCGTCCAGCCGCCCACGATCACGCGTGTGATCGATTCGCTCGAGCGCAAGGGCCTCGCAACGCGCGTACCCTCCGATCAAGACCGGCGGGTCGCGTTCGTCGAGGCGACGCGGGCGGGTGGCGCGCTCGTGGAGACCATCCGGCGCCGCCGCGACGCGTACCTCGCGCGTCGCCTGCGGACCTTTTCCGCCGAGGAACGTGCCCTGCTCGAACGCGCGGCGCGGCTCCTCGAGCGACTCATCGAGGATCCCGAACCATGACCAGGGCCCGTCGCCTCGGTCGAGCGACGTTCTCGTCGCTGCGGAACCGCAACTACCGCCTGTACTTCATCGGCCAGATCACCTCGGTCAGCGGGACGTGGATGCAGCGGCTCGCGCAGGCGTGGCTCATCCTGCGTCTGACGCACAACAACGGCCTGGCGTTGGGCGTCGAATCGGGCCTGCAGTTCTTGCCGGTGCTCTTGTTCGGCGCGTGGGGCGGCGTCATCGCCGACCGGTTCGACAAGCGTCGCCTCCTCTACGTGACGCAGATCGCGGCAGGTCTGCTCGCGCTCGGTCTCGGGCTCATCGTCGCGGTCGGCGCGGCGACGGTGTTCCTCGACTACCTGTTCTCGGTTCTTCTCGGTTTCGTGAACGTGATCGACAATCCGGCCCGCCAGACCTTCGTCATGGAGATGGTCGGCCGGGACGAGTTGCCGAACGCCGTCGGGCTCAACAGCGTGGTCATGAACAGCTCACGCGTCGTCGGGCCGGCAATCGGCGGCTTGGTCATCGAAGCCGTCGGGCTCGCGCCGTGTTTCCTCTTCAACGCCGCGTCGTACCTCGCGGTGCTCCTTGCGCTCTGGATGATGAAAGCCGATGCGCTGCAGCGGGTTGCGATCGTGCCCCGCGCCAAGGGCCAACTCCGTGAGGGGTTCCGCTACGTCTGGTCCGATCGCACCGTGCGCACTCCGCTCGTCATGATGGCGGTGATCGGCACGCTCGCGTTCAACTTCCAGGTCGTGATCCCGTTGATGTCGACCGGGATCTTCGGTCTCGGGGCCGGCGGTTTCGGCGGCCTGACGTCGGCCATGGGCGCGGGCGCCGTGCTCGGCGGCCTCGCGGCGGCGTCGCGGCGCGGGGTGTCGCATCGCAGGCTGCTCGGACTGGCGTACGCGATGGGGATCTCGATCCTGCTCGCGGCGGTTGCGCCGACACTCGCGACCGAGGTCGTCGCGCTGTTCTTCATGGGAGCGGCGTCCTTCGCGTTCATCGCGACCGCCAACACGACGCTTCAGCTCACGGCTCGACCCGAGATGCGGGGCCGGGTCATGGCTCTGTACGCGATCGCGTTCCTCGGCAGCACACCGGTCGGCAGCCCCATCATCGGATCGATCTGCGCAGTGTTCGGACCGCGTGCCGGCTTCGCGGTCGGCGGAGTCGCGGCCATCGTCGCTACCTTCCTGGCCGGGTTGTCGTTCGCCCGAATGCACCGGGAGCGCGAGCACCGCGTCGACGCGGTCGCGGTGCCTGCGACGTGACGGCCCGGATGACCCGATGGCCTGATGAAGTGATGACCTGATGACCTACTGAATGTAGCCCTCGACCGTTTTCGGGTCCCGCGGCTGCGCCACGTCGGGATCATGTCCGAACTCCTCTTGGCTACGGCGCTGACGGAGGAGGTCCCAGAGCTGGTCGAGGGTCACCTCTACCTCGCGCAGCTGGGCCGGATCGTGATCCGGACTCTCTTGCAGCGCCTGCTCCTGGGCGACGAGCTTTGTGATCCGCTCGATCAGGTCGCGGTCGTCCACTTCGCGTCTCCTATCGAAGGTGGTCTGGTCCAAGGTGGTCTGGTAACTCTCCGTTGTACCCGCTTTCGCGCCAGACTGCGACCGTGCTGCGTTTCGGTACTCCCTCGGCCCGCTGGGTGATCGCCGCGACCGTCCTCGGGTCGGGAGTCGCGTTCCTCGACGGCACTGTGGTCAATGTCGCGCTCCCGTCGATCGGACGCGACCTGCACACCGATGTCGCCGGACTGCAATGGACGATCGACGCGTATCTCGTGACGCTGACGGCGCTGTTGCTGTTCGGAGGTGCGCTCGGCGACCGGATCGGCCGCAAGCGTGTGTTCATCATGGGCCTCGTCGGCTTCACGGTTGCGAGCGTCGGCTGCGCGGCCGCGCCGGATGTGACCGTGCTGTCGCTGGCGCGGGCGTTGCAGGGCGCAGGAGGTGCGTTCCTCGTGCCGGGGAGCTTGGCGATCATCGCCGCGAGCTTCGACGAGGCCGATCGCGCCCGCGCGATCGGCACCTGGTCGGGCCTGGCCGCCATCTCGGGGGCCATCGGACCGTTCCTCGGCGGCTGGCTGGTCGACGCGGCGTCGTGGCGGTGGGTGTTCCTGGTCAACGTACCCGTGACCGTGGTCACCATCGCCATCACCGTGCGACACGTTCCCGAGAGCCGCGCCGAGGAACGCGCTCCACTCGATCTCTGGGGCGCGGTGCTGGCGTCGCTCGGTCTCGGCGGCGCGTGTTGGGCGCTGATACAAGGTCCGCAGGGCGTGGACGCGGGTGTCGCGGCCGCGGGAGTCCTCGGGGTCGGCGCGATCGTCGCGTTCCTCGTCCGGGAAGCGCGCCACTCGCACCCGATGTTGCCCCTCGGCCTCTTCCGTTCCAGGCAGTTCAGCGGTGTGAACGGAACGACCCTCGTCATCTACGCCGCGGTCGGTGCGGCGTTCTTCTTGATCGTGCTCGAGCTGCAGCTCGCGTTGCATTACTCCGCGCTCAAATCGGGTGCCGCGCTCCTACCGATCACTGCGCTGATGCTCCTGCTCTCGGGACGAGCGGGCGCGTTCGCCCAACGCATCGGTCCGCGCGTTCCCATGACTGTGGGCCCCCTGCTCGTCGGAGCGGGGACGCTTCTCTTCACGCGGATACACCCCGGCAGCCACTACCTCACCGCGGTGTTGCCCGCGGCCATCGTGTTCGGGCTCGGGCTCGCCCTTACCGTCGCTCCGCTCACCGCGGCCGTATTCGCGTCGGTCGACGCCGACGAGATGGGCATCGCGTCGGGCGTCAATAACGCAGCCGCGCGCCTCGCCGGGTTGCTCGCGGTAGCGGTACTGCCGGCGGTGGTCCACCTCGACACCACGCTCGCCCCCTCGGTTTTGACCGACCGGGTCGCGGCGGCGATGCGTATCTGCGCGGGGTTGTGCGTGCTCGGCAGCGTCGTCGCGTGGCTCACGGTCCGCAAGATCGCGGCGGTCGCACCGGCGGTGCACCCGAGCGTCATCCAGCCGTGCCACGACCCGTTGCTGGTCCGGACGTCGAGCGCGGGGTAGCTGTGTTAGCGGAAGACGCCGGTGTGGCCGAGCGAGTAACGGCCGGGCTGCGGGAAGACGCAAAGTCCGTGCGGTCCCGAGCCGACCGGGACCTCGTGCACGAGCGCGCCGGTTGTGGTGTCGATCGCGTAGACGACGCCGTGGAAACGGCCGGAGACCCACAGCACATTGCCGTCGGCCGAGACGCCACCCATGTCTGGTGAGCCGCCGCCCGGGATCGTCCACGTTCGGGTCACCGTGTCGGTCGAGAAATCGAGCAGCGAGATGGTTCCCGCGTCCCGGTTCGTCACGTACAGCACCTTGGAGTCGCGGCTGACGTACAAGCCGTGCGCGCCGGCACCCGTCGGCACGAACCCGGTCACGGCGAACGTGTCGCCGTCGACCGTGTAGACGCCGCCTCGCCTCATGTCGGCGACGTAGAAGACCCGCCCGGTGGGATCGAGCTTCACGTCCTGCGGCTTGGCGTTGCCACCGTTCAACGGGATCGTGCCGATTACCCGCTGGGCGGTCACGTCGAGCTTCAGCAGCTTGCCCGAGAATTCGCAGCTCGCGATCAGATAGCGCCCGTCGGCCGAGAAGTCGAGGTGGTCGACGCCCAGACAGTCGACGGGCACTGATTTCACGAGCCGGAAGGTGTGCGGGTCGCGGAAGTCGAGACGTTGGAGTCGCTCGGCGACGACGATTGCGTACTTCCCGTTGGGCGTGAAGTACATGTTGTACGGGTCTTCGACCGGTATCGCGGGTCCCGGACTCCCGGACGCGGGGTCGATCGGGGTCAAGGTGTTGCCGCGGTCGTTCGTGACGTACAGCGTCTTCAGATCCCACGCCGGGACGATGTGTTGCGGCAGCGCGTCGACGGCGAAGTGGGAGACCACGTGCGCGGTCACGGGGTCGATGACGTCGACCGTGTTGCTCAGCGAGTTCGGTACGTATACGAGGGCCCGGTCGTGCTTGACGACATCGGATAACGCATTCGGGCGATCCGCTGCGTAGATGTCGACGCCGTTGCGTGCACGTCCGCGTGACGTCGTCGTCGCCTGTGTCGAGGAGCCGGGAGACGAGGAGCCGGGTGTCAACGAGCCGGGCGTCGCCGCGCTCTTCGTGTCGCCAACGCCCGCGCACGCGGGCAAAGAGCACACCGCGGCGCAGAACAGGCTCGCGACGAGGGAGGTGTGTCGGCGCGCCATCGAGCGGATGGTAGAGCCCGCGAGGTCGGCACGGGGTAGCGTCTCGCGCCGTATCGAACCGGGGCGCCGCGTCGGCGCGGCGAGGGAGCAGTGTCACCGTGGAGTTCGGGCTCTTCAACAGCGCGTGCGTACTGCCGCGATTCAACGGCGACGAACATCGGCGCATCATGGACGAGGTCGCCATCGTGCAAGCCGCGGATCGCGTCGGATTCAAGTACACGTGGGCGACCGAGCACCATTTCCTCACGGAGTATTCACATCTGTCGGCGAACGAAGTGTTTCTCGGCTACCTCGCGGCCGCGACGACGTATCTACATCTCGGCTCCGGAATCTTCAACGTCACGCCACCCGTCAACCACCCGGCACGCGTGGCGGAGCGGGTCGCGCTCCTCGATCATCTCTCGGAGGGTCGCTTCGAGTTCGGTATGGGTCGCGGTTCGTCGACGACCGAGCAAAAGGGCTTCGGTATCACTGATCCCGACCTCACGCGCGACATGTTCGACGAGGTCGTGGGGGAGTTCCGCAAGATGTGGCGGCCCGGTGAGTACGCGGGCTTCGACGGCCGGTTCTTCTCCATGCCGGCGCGCAACGTTCTGCCCAAGCCGTATTCCGCGCCGCACCCTCCGATGTGGGTCGCCGCCGGCAACCCCTCCACGTTCGGGAAGGCCGCGCGCATGGGACTGGGCGTGCTGTGCTTCACGATCGGCGGCCCCGAGTCGGTCAAGCCGCTCGTCGAGCTCTACAAGGACGAGATCGGGCGGGCCGAGCCGGTCGGCGACTTCGTGAACGACAACATCATGGTCACCACACAGTTGCTCTGCCTGGAGGACGGCCAGCGCGCGCGCGAGCTGGGCGCCGATCTCGGCATGGGTTATCACCGCAGTCTCTTGTTGCGGTACCTCGACACCTTTCCGCGACCGGCCGGCATACCGGAGTGGCCGGCACTCCTGCCCGACCCCACGCCCCAGCAGATCGACGCTTCGATCGCGGCCGGCGACACGGCCTACGGCACGCCGGACGAGGTCGAGGTCGCGATCCGGAAGTACGCCGACGCCGGGGTCGACCAGGTCGTATTCGGTCTGCTCTCGTCGACGATGGAACGCGACCTCGCGTTCGAGACGATCGAGACGTTCGGCAAGCACGTCCTGCCCACGTTCGACACCGACCGCATGCACCGCACGACGCGCCAGCGCGAGGCGGCCGCGGCGGCGTCGGCCCGCTGACCGGTTCCTGACCCGCCTGACAGGGCGCGGGCGGCTGGGCCATGCTGATCCCCATGCAGACTCGCTCCATCGGTGCCCTCGACGCGTCGGTCGTCGGCCTCGGCTGTAACAACTTCGGCGGCCGGATCGACGAGGCCGCGACCAAGGCGGTTGTCGACGCCGCGCTCGACGCCGGCATCACCCTGTTCGACACCGCCGATATCTACGGCGGGACGCGCAGCGAGGAGTTCCTCGGCCGGACGCTGGCCGGTCGCCGCGATCGAGCGCTGATCGCCACCAAGTTCGGCGGTCCGATCGACGACGAGCGCAAGGGTGGCGGCGGCGCGGCGTACGTTGCGCGTGCGTGTGACGACTCGCTCCGCCGGCTGGGGACCGACCGAATCGATCTCTACCAGCTGCACTTCCCCGACCAGGCCACGCCGATCGAGGAGACCCTCGGTGCGCTCGACGAGCTCGTGCGCGCGGGCAAGGTCCGGGAGATCGGCTGCAGCAACTTCTCGGCGGAGATGATCGAGGAATCGGCGGGCCTCAGCGCCGAGCACGGTTGGGCCCGGTTCGTGAGCGTGCAGAACGAGTACAGCCTCCTGCGCCGGGGCCCCGAGAAGCAGGGGGTGCTCGACGCATGCACGAAGCACGACCTCGCGTTCATTCCCTACTTCCCGCTGGCGAGCGGTGTCCTGTCGGGCAAGTACACGCGGGGTGCGACTCCTCCCGCCGGCACCCGGCTGGCCGCCCTGCCCGCGGATCGCCAGGAGCAGGCGCTCTCCGACGCAGTCATGAACCGCGTCGAGGCCCTCGACGCGTGGGCCCGGGAGCGCGGCCACACGCTGCTGGAGCTCGCGTTTGCCTGGCTGCTCGCGCGTCCGGTCGTCGCCAGCGTGATCGCCGGGGCGACGAGGCCCGAGCAGGTTGCCGCGAACGCGGCGGCGGCCGAATGGCGCCTGAGCGTCGCAGACCTCAGCGAGATCGACGCGGTGATTGCCGCATCGAAAAGGGTTTGAGCCGTGGAGCTCGACACGTTGTCGCGCGCGCAGCTCGCGGCGCTCGGTCGCGAATGGCTGTTGCACGGCCACCTGCAGGATCGCATCGGGATGCCCCTCGTCCACACGGGCCGAACGCGCGAGGAGATGCAGGAGATCGCGATCGAGGAGTGGATGGCCGCGAGTCCGGTCTATTCCCGGCGCACGCAGCGCGCGCTTTGTTTCGGCAATGGTGACGTGCCGAGGATCCTGAAGAACATTCAGCTCGATATCGGTGCACCGCACCACTTCATGGACTTTCGGTGCCGGGTCGAAGACGGCGACCACGGAGAGTTCTGGCTGGCGCACTGCGGCGCGCTGCTCGACGTCGAACCCTTGGGAGACGACTACGTGCACGGGATGTGCCACGCGATCGAGGACCCCACATTCGATGCCACTGCGGTCGCGACCAACCCGCGCGCGCAGGTCCGGCCGGTACACCGGCCGCCGCGCGTGCCGGCAGGCCGGGAACCGCACTGCCACTGGACGATCACGATCGACCCCGGATTCGAGCCGGTCGAGGCGCACCCGTATCTCGCGATCGTCGAGCAAGCGAAGATTGCCGGCGTGTCGATCGACGAACCGCCGGTCGCCCTACCGGGGACCGCGGCGGAGCCCGGTGGTTGGGACGACTACTCGGGCGACTTCGATCCCGACTTCGAGCTCGAAGACCTCTCGCACCGTGCCCTCGTGATCGCGTTGCAGGGGATCGCGGTCCAGAGTCATCTGTTGCTGCGCGCCTTCGCGGTCTCGGTATCGAAGCGTTACGGCGAGGCGACGGCGCTCGCGTTGCTGCCCCAGGTCTTCACCGGGCTCGCGGGGATGACCGCGCAGCGGTTGGTGCCGGCGCTCGAGATCGAGACCCGTGACGGAGCCGCCATGGCGCGGCTGCTGCGGCTGCACCCGATGTTCTGGCCGCGCACGTACGTGGATCTGCGCGTGGATGTGGTCGACGAAGCGACCGTTCGATTCGCGCTCGGGCCGTGTCCGGTGCTCGAGGAGGCCGACGGCTTCACCTGGTTCGCGCAGTTGGGCGGTGCCGGCGATCGAGCTCTCGACGCGATCGTGCAGGCGGTCGATCAACGAGCCGCGTGTCATGCCGTCGCGCGACGCGGCGACGAGCGGTTTGCCTACGAAGCGGTGATCGATCCTTCCGCCACTCCGGCCAAGGAAGCGCCGGAGATCGCGCTGGCGAAGATCAGCGGCGGCGCGACCTTCGTCTTCACCCCTCGTCGTCCGGTGCGCGTGGATTGATCGACGGACGTGTCCCGAGGCGGACCGCTCCGACGCAGGCGACCAGGAGTGACAGCGTCGCCGCGCCCACGATCGCGGCGGCCTGGCCCGGTCGGAGCGCGCCGGTCGCGAGTCCGAGTGAGGCGACCGCCGACGGTACGCCCATCTCGGCCGCCGCCAGCAGGCCGCTCGACCGGGGCAGCCGCATGATCGCCGCGACCGTCACGGGCACGAGCGTGGTTCCGATCGCCAGTAACGCGAACAACAACAGGTCGTCTCGTGTTTGCACCAGCGCGCGCAAGTCGAGACGGGCGCCCAGCACCACGAAGAACAGGGGAACGAAGAATCCCTCGCCGAGGCCGATGAGCTGATCGACGACGCGTCTCGGCTAGCCGAGCAGCGACACCATCACGCCGGCGGCGAAACCCGCGAGGAGCGCGCTGGTGTCGAAGCGCTCGGCGATCCACGCGAGGGTGAAGAGCACGAGGAGCGAGAACCGGAGGTCGAGGGCCCAGTCGAGGCGGTGCGACGCGTCGCGAAGAGCAACGACTGATTCGAGCTCGATGAGACGCCTGATCACGATGCCCATCGCGGACGCGCCGGCCAGTATCAGCACCGCACCCAAGAGCGTACGGCCGAAGCCTCCCGTTTCGAGGACGAACGGGACCGCCAACACGGTCACGATGTCGGCGAACGACACCCACGCGATCGTCACGAGCAGCGCGTCGTCGTCGTCCGCACGGGTTCCGATGATCGGCAGCACGATCGCGGCCGAGCTCGAAGCTATGAGTACCGCCAGGATCCCCGGTCGGTGCAGCTCGGTGACGGCGGCCACGACGGAAGCCAGCGCGATCGCGAGCCCGAGGGTGACCGCAGTCGCCCACAAGGCGCGGCGAACGGCGCCCCTGAGGCGCGCCTGGCGCAGCGGCAGGCTCAGCGCCACCATGAACATCAACAGCGCGAAACCGATGTCGGCGAGGAACGCGAGCGTCGGTTGGGTCGCGACGATCGTGCGGGTGCCGGTCCGTCCGAGGATCACGCCCGCGACGATCTCGCCGATGACGACCGGCGGTTTGACTCGGGTCGGTAACAACGCGACCACGGGACCGAGCAGACCGACCGCGACGACGAGCGCGAGCGTTCCGTAGCTCATCACGGGCTCATCGCGGTCAGAACACTCCGGCTTCGAGGCCGGCCGCGAACGTGATGCCGAGCTCGTGACATCGTTCGAGTGCCGCGTCGTCGAGCTCGCCGACCACGAGCACCGGTGCCAGCACTGCCTTCCAGGCAAGTCCCGTCACGATGCGTTCCACGCTGCGGACGGCACCCTCGCCGTCGTGGCCACCCTTCACGAAGAGCGCGTAGGGGAGTCCTCGGGTCTCGTCGAGGAGGACGTAGTAGATGCGCTCGAAGAAGTCCTTCAACGCTCCGCTCATGTAGCCGAAGTTCTCCGGCGTGCCGAGCACGATGCCCTCGCACCACCGAACGTCGTCGACTGTTGCATCGAAGGCCGGCCGCACACGCACCTCGACCCCGTCGATCTCGTCGCTCGTGGCGCCGGCGATCGCGGCGTCGGCCAGCGCTCGAGTGCCGCCCGAACGCGAGTGGTAGACGACGAGCAGATGACGGGCGGCGGCCGCGCACACCGCGCGGACACTACTGCCGGTGCTGTTCCCGGAACGCGGCCAGATCGAACGCGAGGTGCTCCCGGACGTCGCCGACGTGATCGAGGACGATGTGCCGTTGCGCGAAGCGCCAGCCCCGGTTGGAGCGCGCGAACCGGTCGCGGTAGCGACCGGTCACGATCGGCTGCAGCGGCAGCGCCGAAGTTTGCTGGAACACGACGAAGGCGGAGCGGGCGGTCGCGGTACCGGCCACCTCCTCGATGTCGACGATGACGTTCGACGTCAGGTGACGGGTGCGCAGCGTTCCGTCATCGTGCACCCGGTTGGTGCGCAAATAGAGCTGCTTGATCGCCTCGCCGCCGACGATCTCGGTGTCGACACCCTCGTTGCTGATGATCGCGTCGGCGAACAGGTCGGCGATGGCATCGAAGTCGGCGGCGTCGACATATTCCGCATAGCGGAACATCAACGAGGTGATCGCGTGGTGGCTCTCCCACGTGCCCGCACCCATCGCGTCACACTAGCTTCGCCTCTCATGACCGACGCTGCACCGTATGAGCTCCGCGTACCTATAGAGAACGCGTTCGACGCGACCATCGGCTTCGCCGTCGACGAGTCCGACGAGATCGGCCGGTGCACCGGCCACCTGCCGGTTCGTCCGGAGGTGTGTCAACCGATGGGCATCGTCCACGGCGGCGTCTACGCCGCGATCGCGGAGACCCTTGCGTCGATGGGCACCGCGCTCGCAGTTCGCCCCGAAGGTCGGGTTCCCCTCGGGATGTCGAACAACACGAGCTTTCTGCGACCGGTCAGCGAAGGCACCGTGTACGGCGTCGGCGTCGCGATCCATCGCGGACGCATGAGTTGGGTGTGGGACGTCGAGATGCGCGACGACCACGATCGTCTCTGCGCGACGTCTCGCGTGACGATCGCGGTGCGCGACCACGGACCGAGATGAACAAGGTCCGCCTCGGGTTCTTCTCGTTCACCGAGATCACCGATCCCGGCGAGCACCACTCGTACAACGAGTGGCATCAGCTCGATCACATGCCCGAGCAGTTCCCGCTCGACGGGATCGCGTACGGGCAGCGTTGGGTGTCGACGCCCGCATGTCGCGCAGCTCGGGCCGTGAGCGAACCGCCGCTCGACTCGATCCACTACATGACCCTGTACCTCATGACCGAGCCGGTCGAGCGCACACTTGCCGAGTTCAGGCAGCTCGGCCGCGATCTGCGCGCGGTCGGACGGTTCCATCTGCACCGGCGCGCCCGGCTCTCGGGTCCGTTCGCGTTGCGCGATGCCGCGGTCGCTCCGAGAGTCCTGATCTCCGCCGAAGCCGTGCCGTACCGCCCGAACCTCGGTGTCTTCGTCGAGGTCGAGGAGCGGCCCGACGGCGACGATGCGGCCGGCCAGGAGCAGATCCGCGACGTCCACCTGCCGGCGCTCTGCGCGCAACCGGGTGTCGCAGGCGCGTGGTCGTTCGCCGACGAACAGCGGCGAGTGACGGTGACCTGGCTCGATGCGCCGCCGCGCGACATGAGCGACCGGCTCGCACCCATCGTGGCCCGCCGCCGGGAGAGCGCGACCGGTCGTACGGTGTTCGCCGGATCGCTGGAGACGATTACGCCCTGGCAGTGGACGTGGTTCGACGCCGCCGACACGGAATGAACCTCCGGTCCGCCCGCTCCGTATCGCCGGAGAACATGCGACGCGGGATCATGAGCACGGTCTGGGTGTGGGGGAGCGCGCTCGCGCTCGCGTCGGCGCTGTTCGTCGCGTGCGGGGGCTCTGCTCGCCGCGCGACCGCACCACCGACGACCCCGACGACACCGACGACCCGCGTGGTCGAGGACGCCGACCTCAGCGCGGCGTCGTTCGGGAACATCAACCTCATGACGCCGGTCGGCGACCATTTCGTCGACAACGTGCGCGGTCACCTGGCCCAGGCGCTCGCGGTCGCGCGCTCGGCCAAGGGTGGTCGTTATCCGGTCGGAACCATCATTCAGCTCGTGCCGCAAGAGGCGATGGTCAAGCGCGCGCCGGGATTCAGTCCCGCGACCAACGATTGGGAGTTCTTCTCGTTCGAGGTTTCGGCGACGGGCACTCGCATACTGAGCCGTGGTGGTGCGCAGGTGTTGAACCGGTTCGGAGGAAGCTGTGCGTCGTGTCACGCCGCCGCCGGCTCGCAGTTCGATTTGGTATGTGGAAGCGACCACGGTTGCGCGCCGCTGCCGATCGGCGCCGACGTCATCACCGCTCTGCAGAAGAGCGATCCCCGGCCGCGGCACTGAGTCCGGTCATGGCGAGCGCGCCGATCAATCGCTCCCTTGCCAGCGGGGCGGGTCGGAACCGGGGACGACCGGTCCGTGCGCGAAGCGAGCCGGAGTTTCCGACAGGTCGCCCGCGGGCGGCGCGTAGGTGATCGTGCCCAACGGGCTGGACACGGTCGGCAGGGCTCGCACGGTGGCGTCGTCGTCGGGGGCCATGACGACCGTGCCGGCTTCACCCGTGCGCCCGAGCGACTCGAGCCACTCTCGCGTCTGCGCGAGCGAGCAGCGCACGTGCCGTGCCCGTCCGTCGTCGAACCGGTCGGCGAGTGCGAGCATCGCCGCAGCCGCCGCGATATAGCCTGTGGCGTAGTCGAGCACCGAGGCCGGGAGGTGACGCGGGACCCCGGACCCGAAGGCCTCCGCTTCCGCGAGCGCGATCCCCGACGCCGTCTGCACGAGGGTGTCGTAGCCGCGCCGGGCGCGCCACGGTCCGACGTGCGAGTACGCCGACAGCGAGACGTACACGATTCCGGGCGAGATCGTCGTCGCATCCTCGGCGCCGAAACCGAGCGCGTCGAGCGCGCCCGGACGGTAGGACTGCACGATCACGTCGGCCTCGCGGAGCAGGTCGCGAAACTCCTTCGCCGCGGCCGGGTC
>JAUZEM010000117.1 GCA_030839005.1 Actinomycetota bacterium
CCTTGTCGGAGGTGCGGTCGAGGTTGCCGCGGATGTCGTCGGTCATGTCCTCGTGCGGGAAGAGCCCGGGCACCAACGAGTTCACCTGGACGCCGTAAGGGCCCCACTCGACCGCGAGTGATTCGGTGAGGTTCTTGGCGCCGGCTTTGGCTGCGGCCGAGTGCACGAAGCCGGGGCCGCCGGTCCACGCGTAGGTCGCGCCGACGTTGATGATCGAACCGGGTATTCGCGCCGCGATGTGGCGGCGTCCGAACTCGCGACAGCAGAGGAACGTGCCGTTGAGCGTGATGTCGACGACCGTGCGCCACGCGTTCGGCGACATGTCCTCGGCCGGCACGGGAAAGTTGGCCGCCGCGTTGTTGACGAGCACGCCGGGCAGGCCGAAGCGAGCCTCGGCCGCGTCGAACGCGGCCGCGATCGCCTCCGCGTCGCGGATGTCGCACGCGACAGTCAACACCGGCGCACCGAGTGCCTCGATCGCCGCGCGACCGGCATCGAGGTGCTCGGGCTTGCGGCTCGCGATCACGATCGACGCGCCTGCGCGCGCGAACTCCGTGGCAATTGCCTTGCCCAGACCCGTGCCCGCGCCGGTGACGAACACTGTCGTGCCGTCGAACGTGCCCGGAGGTACGGCGCTCGCGCCGAGCGCGGGTGGGTGGGGGAGTCCGATCAGCCCGTCGCCTTCCGTCGAGTCCGGCATGTCAGCTCCCGGTGTAGTTGGGCGGACGTTCCTCTTCGCGCGCGGCGCGCATCTCCGCGAAGTCGTCACTGCGGTTGATGAAGGTCTGGTAGATCATCTCGTCGTTCATCGAGCTGCGGATGGCCGGTAGCGCGAGGTGGCGGATGACCTCGCGTGCCATCTTCACGGTGACCGCGGGCGACTTCGCGATCTGTTCGGCCATCTCCTGCACGGTCGCGTCGAGCTGATCTTCGGGAACGACGCGCGACACGATGCCGTGCGCGAGCGCTTCTTCGGCCGACACGATCCGGCCCGTCAGCACCATGTCGCTCACCAACCCGTGCCCGCACATCTCGTACAGGACCGCCACGCCGCCGGTGTCGGGAATCACGCCGTAGGTGGTCTCGGGGAGGCGAAAGCGCGTGCCCTCCGCCGCGATCCGGATGTCGGCGAGCAGTGCGCGCTGGAACGACCCGCCCATGACCCAGCCCTTGCACGCGACGATGACCGGCGCGTCGACGTCCCAGAGGCGCTGGATACCGCGGTGGCCGCGACGCATGAGCTCGTGGTGCGAGAGCGGGACCTGCATCGTGCCGATCGAGCCGACGTCGCGACCCGACGAGAACGACTTGCCGACGCCCTTCCAGATCACGGCCCGGATGTCGCGGCGCGGCGCGAGCGTGTCGAGGATGCCGAAGAGCTGCGCGTCCATCTCGTCGTCGAACGCGTTGTGCTTGTCGGGGTTGTCGTTGACGATCGTCGCGATCGCACCGTCGATCTCGAGCCGTACCGTGCCTGCCATAGGAGCCTCAACATAGGCTGATCCGCGCGATCCCTACCAAGGTGAAGTTCGCCGACCGAGGAGCAGCCGCATGACCAACGCCATGGGCCACGGCGTCAACCAGCGTGATCTCATCAAGATGACGCCCGCAGAGGTCGACGCCTTTCTCGCGGAGCGGCATGCGATGACGATGTCGACGATCTCGCGCGACGGCAGTATCCATTCCGTGGCGATGTGGTACGGGTTCCTCGAGGGCGCGGTCGCGTTCGAGACCAAGGCCAAGGCGCAGAAGGTCACGAACCTTCGCCGCGACCCGCGCCTCACCTGTCTCGTCGAGGCGGGCGAGTCCTACGACCAACTGCGTGGCGTGTCACTCGTCGGCACCGGCGAGATCATCGACGACCCCGACCGGATGTGGGAGCTCGGGGTCAGCGTCTTCGAGCGCTACAACGCCCCCTACACCGAAGAGCTGAAGCCGTTCGTGGAGGCGATGCTGAACAAGCGCGTGGTCGTGAAGCTGAACGTCGCCAAGACGGTCACCTGGGACCATCGCAAGCTCGGCCTGCCCGCGATGGGCTAGCCCATCAACGTGTTGAGGCGCTCCGTCGTCGCGATCCACTCCTCGACCATTTCGAAGATGACGTCGCGCGTCGGGCGAATCTCGTTGAGCCGTCCGACGATTTGACCGACGGGGAAGCCGGTGAGCTCCTTGTTGTTCACGCGCATGAAGCGACGCGCCGCTTCTTGGTGGAGGATCCCCTGCAGCGGCATCGGCAACGTGCCGGGGCCTTCGGGATCATCGAACGCCTCGGTCCACGCGCTGCGGAGCTGGCGGGCGGGCTTGCCCGTGTACGCGCGCGAGCGCACGGTGTCGCGTGACGTTGCGGTGAGCAGTCGTTCCATGATGACCGGACTGGTGTCGGCTTCCGCCACGGTGAGCCACATCGAGCCCGTCCACACGCCCTGCGCGCCCAGGGCGAGCGCGGCAGTCATCTGCCGGCCGGTCGCGATGCCGCCGGCGGCGAGCACCGGGACGTCGGGTCCGACCGCGTCGACGACCTCGGGGATGAGCACCATCGTCGACACCTCGCCGCAGTGGCCGCCGGCCTCGGTGCCCTGAGCCACGATCACGTCGACGCCGATCGCAACCTGACGCTCGGCGTGCTGCCGGGCGCCGACCAGCGCGCCGACGAGCAGGCCGTGCTCGTGCGCGAGGTCGACGACGTCGGGCGGCGGCGGCCCGAGTGCGTTGACGAGCATCTTCACGCCCGGGTGTTGCAGCGAGACCTCGACCTGGCCCGGTGCCTCCGCGTCGACGTTCAGGCCCGCGGCCTTGATGACGCCGCCGTCGAGCTCGGCCGGTAGTTCCGGGATGTGGTGACGCTCGAGGAGCTGTTCCACGAAGTCGCGGTGCTCTTGCGGGATCATCGCGTCGAGGTTGGCGAAGTTCGCTTCGTCGCCGCCGCCCTTGCCCATGTATTTCATCGGCATGACGATGTCGACGCCGTACGGCTTGCCGTCGACATGTTCGTCGATCCAGTTCAGCTCGATCTCGAGCTCCTCGGGCGTGAAGGCGAGCGCGCCCAGCACGCCGAAGCCGCCGGCGCGGCTCACCGCGGCAATCACGTCGCGGCAGTGCGAGAACGCGAAGATCGGAAACTCGATTTCGAGCTGTTCGGCGATCGGTGTGCGCACGATCGGGTCCTTTTGTCTAACGGAGCGCGGCGGCCGCGTCGGTGATCGGGATCACGTTCAGCGCGTCGCCCATCATGTCAGCCTGGAGCCCGTTCTTGAGGAACGAGAACGAGATCCCGGTCTCGGGATCGGCCCACGCGACCTGGCAAAAGGCGCCGGCGTGACCGAAGCTCCCGGGCGAGTTGTCCCTGCCGAACATGGCGTAGCGGAATTGGTGCAGGCCGTCGTCGCCGGCGAGTACGAGCCCGATCGAGCGGTTCGCGGCAACCTGCATCAGCGGATCGAGCAACCGGCAGCGAATGTTGGTCTTCGCGTCGTGCAAGACGTCGGCGTCCCACACGCGGTTCGGCCGCGCCTTCTCCGAATCGCGTAGCAGCGCCTGGTAGAAGCGCGCCATCGTCGCCGCGGTCATGATCGCGCCGCCACCTGGCACTCCCGCGGCGCGTACGTCGGGACGATTGAGGATCGCGGCGTCGACGACCGGGACCGGCGAGTCCGCGGGCACCGTGCCGAGCGGGACGCCGGGTGCGATGTCGTCCTGCTCCTCCTCGAGCAGCCCGAGAACGCGCGGGAGGCTGTTCGGCGCGCAAACCCGCTCGTCGATGTAGTCGCGGAAGTCGTGCCCGCTCAGGCGTTCGATCAGCTCGGCGAGCACCCAGTGGGCGCTGAGGCCGTGATACTCGAAGCGCGAACCCGGTTCCCACTCGAGTTCCCACTCGGTGAAGCGTTTGACGCGCGTAACAGGGTCGCCGCCTTCGATCGGGTCCATCACTGCGTTCGGGAACCCCGCGGTGTGGAGCAGGACCTGCTCGACGGTGACGGCCTCTTTGCCGTTCGACGCGAACTCGGGGATGTAGTGCGCGACCGGACGCCCCGGGTCGAGCAGTCCCTCGCCGATCAACAGCCAGACCGCCGATGCGACAATCGGCTTCGTCGCGGAATACACGCAGAAGCGGGTGTCGCTTGTCGCCGCGCCGAACGTCTCGAAGCACACGATGTCGCCGTCGCGCGCGACCGCGAGCTGGCACGCGGGCGTGATGCCGTCGTCGACCAGCTTGCGGGCGGCGTCGAGCAACGGATCGAAATCCACGGACCGAGTCTCCTATGGTGCCGTCGGTCTCGTCCAGCCGCCGTGGAGGTGCCGCGTGCCGTATCCGCTCGAGGTCGGCGGGGTCGACGACTACCGCGTCAAGGTGGGCAGCATGCTCTTGACGCTCGTCGATCCGAACCGGGGCTACGAGGCCGCGTACAACCGCTGGTACGAGCGCGATCATTTCTACGCGGGTTGCATGATCGGCCCGTTCCTCTTCGCCGGCAGTCGTTGGGTGGCGACCCGTGCCCTGAAGGACGCGCGCTGGCCGGTCGACGACGAGACCATTGCTTCGCCCCCCGACGCCGGTTCGTACGTCGCGATCTACTGGGTGGAGCGCGGTCACCACGCCGATCACTTCGACGTGTGGGCGCGGCATCAAGTGCGTGAGCTCTACGCGCAGGGACGCGGCTTCGCCGAGCGGCGCCACACGCACACCGTCCTGTACGAGCACGTCGGCGCCCGCTATCGCGACGCCGATTCGGTGCCGATCGAGCTCGCGCTCGACCACGGCTACGACGGGCTCGTCATCGCCTGGTTCGACGCGCGCGGTGG
>JAUZEM010000121.1 GCA_030839005.1 Actinomycetota bacterium
ATTGGCGACCGCCAGGCCGAGGTGTTTTGCGAGGCGCATGCAGAGGGCCTCGTTCTCGACCGTGTCCGGGAAGCGAGCGATTTCCGGCTTCAGGATGTGTGTGGAAGGAGTTCCGTCTACGGGCTGACCCCATGAGCCGTCGGGCATTCGAGTCAGCAACAACTTCTCTTGAACTCCGGCGAGCGAGATGCGGACTCGTCCTCCAACGCCAAGAGGAGCGCTGCGGAGGTTCGCGACGAGCTCGCCGATTTCAGCGTCGTTCAGTCGCTTTGCGGTCAGCGTCGTCGGTTGCACTGGAGGCGGATCGTCTGCGGGTTGAATCACGATCGCGCCCGCACAGTCCCGGCCAAGTGCGCGGATCAGACCGTAGGTGTCACTGGCCAGGAGCTCGAGGTCATCTGCAAGGGCGCGTCGCGAGTCACCCTCGGGGAGCAGCCCATCGAGAAACGGACGGACGACCCCATGGGAATAGCGTTTGGACGTAAGCGGAAGCGAAAGCGACAGCAGCGGCGTGCCGAGTGGATACCGATCGAGGGCGTCTTTCGAGTACTCGAGGCGCATGCGTCGGCGCTCTTGGTCTATGCCCGCGACCCTGTCGCCGTAGAGCCAGACTGCGAGCTCGTCGGCCACTACCAATCGGCCTTCTCGAGTGTCATCCGAACGCCCAGCTGTTTGAGCACGCGCAGGATCCGCTTGACCTGTTCCGTTTCGCGCCCAGTCTCAAGATCCGAGAGGTAGGTGCGGTTCAGCCCAGCTCGTTCCGCCAACTCGGCCTGCGAGAGCCCAGCTTCCTCGCGATAGTGGCGAATGGCGGCGCCAAGCGTGGCGGGCGTGTAGACGCGGAACGGTCCTTCGCTGTCATGGGCTTCCGATGATGTCTTCATTTCCGGACATCATACCACTAGTGTATGGATGTCCGGATATCCAGACAACGACGCGGCACGTACCGCAGTCCGGAAATCCGGACATTAGGCCGGCCCGCGGTGCCGTTGGGCTCGCCATCAGGTAACACGCGCATCTCCGTGAGCCCGGGATCCGTTCTCGTGCGACGCTCAGGCACTGGTGGAGCGCCAGGTGGCGAAACTGTGCAGATCGGTGTTCGGGCGACCGTGCGACACGTTTCAATGCAATCACGTGGTTTCTCGACGTTGCGAATGGCGCACAATGGACGGGTGACGACCGATCCTTCGCCGGTCGACCTTCGCGCCGAGCTCGAACGAGTCGAGCGTGAGATCGCCGAGCTCCGACCGCAGATCCGCGAAATACGCGAGCAGCTGGCAGATCCGGCCGACGTACGCGATCGAACGGAGATGCTGACCATGGCGGAGCAGCAGGAAGCGATTCTCGCAGTGATCGAGGTGCGCCGGGACGAGCTCCGGCGCCGCCTGGAGCAATGACGACAGATTCGGATTCCGGTCTGCTTCGGTAGCGTCCGGACTCATGGCCCGAGCCCCGGCTGCCGAAGCAATCGCCCGCGCGATGGCTCCGACATGCGGCGATGGATCAGTGCGCGACCTGCGCCGTCTTTCGGGCGGCGCGTCGCGAGAGACATGGTCGTTCGACCTGGCCGACGCGAGCGGTAGGCGTCGCGGGTTCGTCCTGCGGCGCGATCCGGGCGCGCACGGCGGCGAATTCGATCGGGCGACGGAATACCACCTGTGCGAGGCCGCCGCCGCGGCCGGCGTCGCGGTCCCCCGGGTGCGCGTGCTGCTGCGGCCGGAAGACGACCTCGGGCGCGGATTCGTCATGGACCGCGTCGAAGGCGAGACCATCGCGCGCCGGATCCTCCGCGACGACGCGTACGCCGACGCGCGGCCGCGCCTCGCGTCACAATGCGGCGCGATCGCGGCGCATATCCACGCCATCGACCCCGCGCAGCTACCACCGCTCCCGGTGCAGGGCGCCGCAGCACAACTCGACCAGTACCGCTCGTTGCTCGACACGTTCGGTCAGCCCCACCCCGCCTTCGAGCTCGGGCTGCGGTGGCTCGCGGAACGCCTTCCTCCCCCGCCCCCCCGGCCCGAGCTCGTGCACGGCGACTTCCGGAACGGGAACTTCATCGTCGGACCCGAGGGCATACGCGCCGTGCTCGACTGGGAGCTCGCGCACCTGGGCGATCCGGTCGAGGATCTCGGTTGGTTGTGCGTGAAGTCGTGGCGATTCGGCGTGCACGACAAGCCCGTCGGCGGCTTCGGCGCGGTGCCGGATCTCGTCGCCGCGTACGAACGCGCCAGCGGCCGGAGGGTCGAAGAGAACGCGTTGCGATTCTGGGTGGCGCTCGGCACGTTGAAGTGGGGGGTGATCTGCGTGGGTCAGGCCTTCACACATCTGAGCGGCGTCATGCGCTCGATCGAGCTCGCGACACTCGGTCGAAGGGTCGCGGAGACCGAATGGGACCTGCTCGAGATCCTCGACGGAGGTTGGTGAAGCGATGACCCAGGATCGACCCACGGCTCCCGAGCTCGTCCAGGCCGTGCGCGAGTTCCTCGAGCACGACGTCATGTCGACGTCGACCGACAAACGCGTGCAGTTCCACGCGCGCGTCGCGGCCAACGCGCTCGGCATGGTCGAGCGCGAGCTCGCCGACGGTGGCCCGCTCGACGCCGCCGAGCGGGCCCGAGCCGCGGGGCTGCTCGGCCACGACGACGACGTCCGGAACCTCGAGCGCGAGCTCGCCGCCCGCATACGGGACGGGTCGCTCGACGACCGCCTCGACGC